>NZ_JCAJRU010000148.1:0-13145 GCF_059447605.1 Paenibacillus sp. N119s
AGATGTTGCGTGAGCTGGCCCACCAGCATACGAAGCTGATCGTATTGGAAGAAGCTTCTGAAGCGGGAAGTTTGGGCAGCGCTGTACTGGAATTTTACGCCAAAGAAGAAATACAAGATGCACAGGTGCGCTTAATGGGGATTCCCGATCTGTTTGTAGAGCACGGCTCCATCAAGGAGCAGCGCGCTGAAGTGGGGCTAACCGTTGAAGCTGTGTGTCTAAAGTTGCGTAAATGGTCCGCTGAGCCAGCATATGGCATGGGACAATCTGTATAGGGTAACTTAAAGTAAATAACATGATATTATAAAAAGTATGACAAGAGCAGCCTGGCTGCCAAAAGGGAGATTAACATGTCTGTTCCGAAGGAACGCATTGATGTATTGCTTGTAGAACAAGGTTTTTTTGAAAGTCGCGAAAAAGCAAAAGCCGCGATTATGGCAGGCCTAGTGTTGGCGGACAGTGAACGGATCGAAAAAGCGGGGATGAAGGTACCACGTTCCAGTGAGCTTAAAGTTAAAGGTTCGGTGCATCCATATGTAAGCCGTGGAGGCTTGAAGCTCGAAAAGGCCATCCGTCAATTTGAGCTGTACATGAAGGGCAGGACGATGTTGGACATCGGTTCATCAACCGGAGGCTTTACGGATTGTGCGCTTCAGCATGGAGCTGAGTACGTGTATGCTATTGATGTGGGATATAATCAGCTGGATTGGTCGCTTCGTAATGATGAACGTGTATGCGTGATGGAAAAAACCAATTTCAGATATATGACACCTGCGGATTTGAGCGGTCCTGTACCTAACTTCGCAAGTATTGATGTTTCTTTTATTTCGTTACGAATTATTTTGCCACCGTTGCTTGCATTGCTGCAACAACCTGCTGATATTGTAGCTCTAATCAAGCCTCAATTCGAAGCTGGTCGCGAAAAGGTTGGGAAATCTGGCGTAGTTCGAGAGCCTGCTACACATAAAGAAGTGCTGCAGACCATCTTGATGTTTGCACATGAGCTTGGCCTGACATTGCAAGGCTTGGCCTTTTCCCCTATTACAGGTGGCGAAGGAAATATTGAGTTTTTAGCACATTGGCGTTTGAATGGCCTTCCGTCTGCTGAATCACAGCCGGAGAAGGTGGATTTCAGTCCACTAATTGAACGAATCGTTCAGGAAGCAGGTCAGACTTTTAATAACGGCCCATCGCGTAAGTGACATTCAGGGGTTCTCCATGAGTTCTGTGAACTCAAGAGAACCTCTTTTTGGTGTGAGGGATTGATTATAGAACTCACGTTCGCCTATAATGAGATGTACAGATGAAAAGGAATTTCGCTTCATGTCCTCGAATATGTCCATGAGGTGATCGGTTCATGGACACGCGATACGATACGGTTATCATCACTGTAATCGGGGTGATATTAGGGATATGGGCTTTATATAGCCTGCGTGCCTGGTTAAAGGAGCCGGGACCGCTTGTGCTCAAAACGATACCGATTAATGAGGATTTGAACGAAGGACCTACTGTGGACCAACTAGAGGAAGCAGGGTATCAAGTGGTGGGCGGGAAAATGAAAATACCGCTTGCTTTTAATGTGAATGGACATACCGTGTATAGCCGTTTGTTTATAGACTACGTAGCTGTACGTAAAGGGTCGACATATATAGTCAAAACGTCGCGCCGCAAGCAACCCATGGAATGGAGCGGTCCTGATTTGAGGGACAGGCTTATGCCTTATTTGCTGCTCTATCCGGGCTGTGCGGGAGTATTGTACGTTGATACGGATGAGAAAAGTATTCGCCTTATTACATTAGTGGAAGACCTCGAAGAAGAGGAATATGAAGGTTAATCCATAGGAGGATTATATGAAGGGCCAACGACATATTAAAATCAGGGAAATTATTTCACAACATGAGATTGAAACGCAGGATGAACTAGTTGAAGCATTGCGTATGGCTGGTTTCCAGGTTACACAAGCAACTGTATCCCGGGACATCAAAGAATTACTGCTCATAAAGGTTCCAATGGACGACGGCAGATATAAATATTCGATGCCTTCAGACCAGCGCTACAATCCAACACAGAAGCTGAAACGGACATTGGTTGACAACTTTTTGCATATTGACTACACAACCAATTTGATTGTGATGAAATGTCTGCCAGGAACAGCTAACTCAATTGCTGCTTTATTAGATAATATTGAATGGTCTGAGATCATGGGTACGATTAGCGGGGATGACACCATTTTAATTATTTGCCGATCGGAAGAAAACAGCGAAACTATCGTGAATCGTCTTATGGGCTACATTTCCTAATTTTAATGGCTACGCATATTAGGCGTTTTAATTTGTACATCATAGAGGTGAAAGAACGATGCTGGTCACTTTGTCTATACGGAATTTGGCAGTTGTAGAGGCTGTCGATGTTCATTTTTATAAAGGGTTTCATGTATTAAGCGGGGAAACTGGTGCTGGTAAATCCATTATTATCGACGCACTTGGACTGATTGCGGGCGGCAGGGGGTCTGCAGACCTCGTGCGTTACGGTTGTGATAAAGCAGAAATGGAAGCCTTGTTTGAACTCCCGGTCAATCATCCTGTTTGGAGTACGTTGGAGGAACAAGGGATTAAGGCTAATCCAGAAGAACATTTGCTGATTCGCCGCGAACTTACAATTCAGGGGAAAAGCTCATCTCGAATTAACGGTCAGATGGTTAACTTAACGATGCTGCGTGAAGTAGGTGAGCAACTCGTTAATATCCATGGGCAGCATGAGCATCAAAGTTTGCTGCGTGCAGATCGCCATCTGGCGCTGCTGGATACGTTCGGTGATTCGGTCATCGGTCCAGTCAAAGCGCTTTACCGGGAGCGCTATAACGCTTTTGTAAAAGCGGAAAAAGAAGTAAGAGAATTGCAAAGCTCCAGTCAAAAGGCATATCAGCTATTGGACATGTATCGCTTCCAATTGGAAGAAATTGCCGCGGCGGAGTTAAAATTGGGTGAAGATGAATTATTGGCAGAGGAACGGGTCAAGCTATCCCATAGTGAGAAAATGATGGATGGGATATCAGGAGCATACGAGCTGTTAAGTGGCAGAGGTGGGCTGGATACGGTCAATAATGTGTTGTCCAGATTAAATGATGTTCAGAGCTATGATAGTAAACACCTTCAGCCTATTGCGGAGCAGATTCAATCTGCTTTTTACCAGTTAGAGGATGCAGCATTTCAATTGCGTTCTTATCGCGAGGATATTGAATTTAATCCAGGCAAGCTGCATGAGGTGGAGCAGCGTTTGAATCAAATTACCGGATTACAGCGAAAATATGGCGATAGTATAGAGCAGATTTTGGAATACTATAGCCGCATTGAGCAGGAAACCGATCTGCTGGAAAATAAAGATGAGCGGCTGGAGCAGCTTATCGCAAAGCGGGATGAGTTGCTTTCGAGTTTGCTGGAGATTGCTGAAGAGCTTACAGAAGCCCGCGAAATTTGTGCTGAAGAGCTTGCAGAGCAAGTGGAACAGGAATTAAAAGATCTTCAAATGGAAAGAACATCACTCAAGGTGCGGATTGATCCAATTGAAGATCCACGAGGATATGAATATAAAGGTTTAAAGGTACGACCTACCAAGCAAGGGATAGATAATGCGGAATTTCTGATTTCGCCCAATCCAGGTGAGCCACTTCGCCCACTTGGTAAAATCGCTTCCGGTGGTGAGTTATCACGTATTATGTTGGCGATGAAAAGTATTTTTGCACGTCATGATCAAATTCCGGTACTCATTTTTGACGAGGTGGATACTGGGGTCAGTGGTCGTGCAGCTCAGTCCATTGCCGAGAAGTTGTATCGTTTGTCTTCTGTTTGTCAGGTGTTTTCCATTACTCATTTGCCGCAGGTGGCATGTATGGCAGATCATCAGTACCTGATTGAGAAAAACGTTCATGACGGACGGACCATGACTCAAATTGAGGGACTAACAGAGGAAGGTCGTGTCAAGGAATTGGCACGGATGCTGGGCGGCGTAGAAATTACCGAAAAAACATTGCATCACGCACAGGAAATGCTGAATTTGGCGGAAGGAAAGAAAGCCTGAAAAGAGCGGTTGGCGTAATGATTAACAGTTATAAAAGCCTGGGGGCAAGGTTACCTTATAGGTACGCAATTGGCGACCACCTTTACTCGTCAAGCGAAAGAAGCAAAGGGAGCGTGACTGCCATTGAATTTTTACTCCAGGATCAAATTGCTCGGTCTTTTGCTTGTTTTTCTTATGTGTTCTCTTGGTAACGCTCGGCATGTGCAAGCAGCGCTGCCACTACAAGCTTCTTTGGATTTGTTTGGCTCTAAAAGCATGGCGACAACCCAAGAAAGCGTAATTCCCGATTTAAAAGTATACCCGGGGGGGCAGACGATCGGGGTAAAAGTAAAATCTTCAGGAGTGCTTGTTGTTGGTCACCATATCATTCAGGAAAGTAAGGACCGTAAGGTTTCGCCTGGTGAAACAGCTGGTATACGTCTAGGTGACCGGATAACGCACATGAATGGCAAGCCCCTCAACAGTCTCGCCAAGGTAGCGGAAGCCGTAGACGAGGCAGGTAAAACCAAAAAGCCGCTTGACATTACCCTTTGTCGAGGCGAGCAGACGATTTCCACTAAGTTAACCCCGGCATATGATCAGGATGATAAAGCGTGGCGGCTTGGGTTGTATATTAGAGACTCGGCTGCAGGTGTAGGAACATTAACGTTTTATGCACCGGACCAGGGAGTCTATGGTGCCTTGGGCCATGTAATTACCGATATGAATACCCAAACTCCCATTGTTGTGGGCAGCGGAGAAATTGTGCAATCCAATGTGACGTCAATTGCGAAGAGCCAGAGTGGGGAACCTGGAGAAAAGCGTGCTCATTTTCTCAAAGATCATCGGATCCTAGGAAATATTGAGCGAAATACAAGTTTTGGAATATTCGGGAAAATGTCAGATGTGCCGCAAAATGGCTTGTATTCGACGCCTATTCCTGTTGGACTTGCGAATGAAGTAAAGGAAGGACCAGCAGAAATTTTGACTGTGCTGGAAGGTCAACAAATTCAGCGTTTTCAGGCAGAAATTGTACACATTTCTCAGCAGGATAAACCGGCAACCAAAGGGCTTGTCATTCGAGTTGTAGATCCAAAGTTATTAGATAAGACCGGCGGAATCGTACAAGGGATGAGCGGAAGTCCGATTATCCAAAATGGTAAGCTCATCGGAGCGGTAACACATGTATTTGTTAATGATCCTAAATCAGGTTACGGATGTTTTATCGAATGGATGTTGCGTGATGCAGGAATCATGAATAATAAACTGAGCTTGAAGTCATCCTCTAATCTTAAGGCGAGCTAGTGGCCTTAAGATTTTTTTGTCGAAAAAAAGGGGAATAACTCAGAAGTACACGATAAAAATTCAATTATAATAGAATTCATAAAAAAAATAAATAAAAATAATTTTCGACAGAAGGAATTCATAATTCGATGTCGAAATCATATACTCCGACAAGAAATATTTATGAAGTGCAAACAGATGTCCCAATGGAATAACACTCAATAAGGAGGAAGTACATTGCAAAAAATTGAGGTATTGTTGGCTGATGACAACCGGGAATTTACGAATTTGCTTGCTGAATATATTTCCGATCAGGAGGATATGGAAGTTACAGGAATCGCCTTCAACGGCGAAGAAGTGCTCCAACGCATCGCAGAATCCCGCAACATACCTGATGTACTTATTTTAGATATTATTATGCCTCATCTGGATGGTCTCGGTGTATTGGAGCGTTTGAGAGAAATGAACCTGACTCCACAACCGAAAATCATTATGCTGACTGCATTCGGTCAAGAAAATATTACACAGAGGGCCGTTCAGCTCGGGGCATCTTATTATATTTTGAAGCCGTTTGACATGGAAGTGCTCGCTAACCGTATACGCCAATTGGTAGGACCGCAATTAGTCAGCAACAGCCCGGTGACTGTGTCATCCATGCGGTCTTCTAATGTTGTGCCTATGGGTAAAACGAAAAACCTGGATGCGAGTATCACGGCTATCATCCATGAAATTGGCGTACCAGCCCATATCAAAGGCTATCAATATCTACGCGAAGCGATTACGATGGTCTACAATAACATTGAAATTTTGGGAGCTATCACCAAAACTCTGTATCCAGCAATTGCCGAAAAATTCAAAACGACGGCATCTCGCGTAGAACGCGCCATTCGTCATGCTATCGAGGTAGCATGGACCCGTGGAAATATCGACAGCATTTCCCACCTGTTCGGTTACACTATTAATATCAGCAAGTCTAAACCAACTAACTCAGAGTTTATTGCGATGGTTGCAGACAAGCTGCGGATTGAGAATAAGGTGTCCTGAAAGGACTAAAAGCAGACGTGGTAAGGCTTGAGACTGAAGGTAAAACCAACCAATTCTTCATTTTGCTGTGAAGGTTTGACAGTGAAAACCAATAATATATTTACGAGTATATGTATAAATCCATCAATTGATTGGTCAAGTAATTTGGCAAATCAATTGATGGATTTTTTATGTTTTTGGAGATTACATTCCAAATTGAGAATTTTATGCTGCATTGTACAAGCTGAGATCACCAAGTCTGAAGCTCAATTGGAAGCTAGCAAACTTCAAGGACAAATCCTTTGGGATACTGCACAGGGAGCAAAAGGAGCTATTCAGGGGAATTTGACAGTGGGGATATGGCCTGATAAAGAACGGAATTATAATCATCTCATGGCAGCTAAAGTAGGAGAAATTCTCGGAAATGCAGCTACAACATTGCAAGGGGCTGGTGAGGTAGTAGCTGGAATAGGTGGAGAAGGATTATCAGTTGCTGTTTCATCTACAGGTGTAGGGAGTATCATTGGGGTACCCGGATTAATTGGATCGGCAGCTTTGGCGGCTCATGGAGCTACAACTGCGATTAAAAGTGCAAAAGGAGTAGGAGAAAGCTCAGCAGAATTGTGGCAGATGGCGAAGGGAGAAGGTGGAGGCTCATCAAAATCCACTCCTTCTTCGGAAGCTAAGCCAGAGAGTACGCCTCATGCTCTTGAAGGGGGGACGGAGGTGGAAATTATGCTAAACCCTATGACGGAACACGTAATCCAGAAGTGGATTTTATGAATGGTAAAGGTAAAAGTACATTAGATAGACATGTCAATAAGCACGATTATGATTCACCAGAAAAATATTTACATGATGCAAGAGAATTTTTAGAAAAACGCCCAACGTCAACAACTCAGACTTTTGTCTCAAACGAAGGAACATACTTCAGATATGATTCTGCTACAAATGAATTTGGGATAATTAATAAGTACGGAGGAATCTCAACTTATTTCAAGCCTGAAGATGGGTTGGAATACTGGTTAGAGCAAATTAGTTCATATAGTCCAAAATAAAGAGAGGCAATTAAGATGGATACGAAAAAATGCCCATGTTGCGGTAATTTTACAGTTGAAGAGGATTTTGATATTTGTGAAGTTTGTTATTGGCAGTATGATACTGTTGCACACAATAATCCTGATATAGTCATGGGAGCAAATAAGATTTCTTTGAACATGGCGCAAAAAAATTATAAAACTTTTGGTGCTTCTGAAGAGAGATTTATAGATAAGGTCAGAAAACCAGTATCGGAAGAACTTCCAGAAAACAATACTGAGAGTGATTAATATAAAAGCGAGTCTTAGAGAATGAGATACGTTTGGTGAGGATTACTAGTACTGAATTTGGTGGATTCTAAGTGAAGTATGAAAATCCCCTCTCTCAGGGTAATGGTAGGAATTATTTGTTTTTTAGGAGAGTACTGTGCAACAGCTAAATTCTATGAAATAAGGTTATATAGAAGAAATGAACAGTGATATCGTACAAATGATTAATGAATGGAACCCAATTGAAATATATCCTCTACTAGAAGATGAATATTATTCAGAAATACGTAAAATATATGAAAAAAGTAAGGAAACAAACTCTGTAGAAGAATTAGCAGAACAGATTCATTTTGTATTTGCACAATCTTTTAAAAAGGAATTCGATAAAAGTATTGAAGAATGTCGGTTAATTGCTGATAAGATAATTAATGTTACGAAATAATTTATTTGTGAGCTTGCTCCTTTAATAATAAAAATGGGAGTGAGCTTTTTTATATAGTTATCTAATCTCAATAAAGGGGGATGGTATGTTTGCATACAGCTTGCTTCAAAACAAGTGCGTAAACTTTAACTTGTCTTGCACCAATATCAATCTGAATTTGGTCAGTAATTATATCAAGGAAGGATGAAGAGGAATATTTATGAGAAATAACATGCTTTTTATTGTCTTTTTCTTTTTTTTTCGTTTTTGGAGCAAGCATACAAGCAGCAGGTGTTAGTGATTCAATAGGTAAAAAAGCAGACCATGCGTACAACTCAAACCTTAAAAACACTGCTTTAACAATCTCATATAAGAAAATGGGTCTAATTACGATTCCAACAGGTTTCCGTTTTAATCATTCCTAATACGAGTCAATAGGAAACAAGGCAGATCATAAAACCATAAAAAATTTGTGTGAAGGTTAGATGGAATTATCCGTCTAGTCTTTTTTGTATTGCTGAAAACTTGCTAAGTCATTGCTGAGTTGGAGAGGAGAGAATTTATGGGATAGAACATAGAGAGATAGGGGAAATCAGCATTCACGAAAAGAAGCAAAAGTCAAATAATTTAACTTTGGCAAAAACGCAGAAGGATATTGCTAATGAATCACTACCTTTTCAAAAGAACCACACACATGGATTAACAACCCTAATTTACAATAAATCGGACTAGAAGTATAATGTTTCATGGATATCAAGGTGAATTTAGTAGAAAGGGAGTTTATTTAATCATAAAGAAAAAAATTATGGGCCTTGCATTGAGTTCGGGTCTTTTATTAGCGAGTGTTCCCGCGTATGCTGCCGACAGTGCGGCAGAACCTAACCAAGCAGTTGATCCAAACTTGGTGATCTCAACCAAGGAAGAATTGCATATCCCTAGTAACGTAACTGTTAATTCAATTACTCCATTAGACAATGCTTCTATAACATACGATCACAATCACGGAATTGATTGGGATGGAAACAACAGACAGGTTTGGGGAAACACTCAGGCCCAGCAAGGGAAGACAAAGCTAGACAGTTATACGAGAGCACGTTTTGAACAATTGACTGGATCAGTGTATGGAGATTCTGGACGAGTATGGAGCGCCAACCAAGGAAGATCCTATGCTCGTTCTGATTGGGAAAACTATAACGCACTCAGATCCGGTGTAGCCAAAACATACTACGGTATCTAATTTTTCAACGAATTATTTCTGATATGAATCTCTGTTTTTAGTAATTCTATAATAAAAAATTCACCAAACAATTCACCTTGTTACCTACCTTGGAGGATACATTATGAACAATATTCGTATAACTCGTTTCAAAGTTTTAGATGTGCTTTTATTTATCGCTATTACCCTGTTCAGTTTCTCTTGCTTATTTACATTGTTTTATAATGAAAACGTAAATCTCGTAAAAAAACTAAGCAATAACTTTTATGATGATAATGCCTTGTTTTTCAAAACATCAAAAACTGAACTTGACTTTACTTCTTTATATGAGGCATTACCAAATGATACTGTATTATTCGGAAGGTTTTACGGGCAAGGAGAGGATATTCGAGGTGTTATATATAAGGGAGACTATGTTCCACCCAATTTAATAAGTGGAAGATTTTTTTCTGAATCTGATTTCATATCTAATTCGCATGTTGCAGTTATTGGTAGAGATGTCCCCATAAATAAAACCATAAATGAAAAAAAATATGTCGAATATAATCATATGGATTATGAGGTCATAGGGATTATTGGTTACAATATACCTACTAGAATAGATCGGACAATTTTACTGAACTTGAGTGCCGATAATATCACTTCCAGTGTTGAATATATTGTTAGCAGTTCAACCATACAAAATGGTTTGAATTTTATTGGCAATGAAAAAATGTTTGGGCAAGTTTCTGTATACGATAAGGAAAATGTTAATATTTTACATCTAATTGATAGAGGTAATAATCAATTAATTACATCCATAATTTTTATTTTCGTACTCTTTGTAAATAGCTTATCGGTAATGATCTTTTGGAACGAAAAAAAGAATACTGAAATGAAGATCAAATGGAGCAACGGTTACACTAAAAAGAAAATATTAATAGATGTGTGGAAAGATTTTTTCCCAATACTATTGTTGAGCTTAATATCGGCTCTTGGCTCTTCTTGGTTTTTCGGAAAATATATGCATGATGTCGAGCTAAGCCTTCAACCGGCTATGTTAGGGGCGACGATCCTGCTTTTATTGTTTTCATTTTTAGTGATCGGTATCTCTTATATTAAGATGACACAAAGGTGATCTGTGATGCTCAATTTGCTTATTGATTCATTAAAACAACATAAACGAAAAACCATACTTTCCATCTTACAATGTACTGCTTCGTACATTTTGGTTATTTTGACATTAAGCTTGGCTACACATACACATGAACTTGCATCAAATGTTCAAAATGCTACCTCCTCTTTATACAAGGTTAATGACAATTTTTTCAATGATGAGGAGAAAAACTTTCTTGCTCAATCGGATAACCTCAAGGTCTTAAATGAGCTGTACGAGTGGGAAAAAACGAATCCAAGTTTTAAGTACATTATTGCAAGCAGACAAAATCTTTTTCTAGATGTGCAAGGCTTGCCTGCAAAGTTTCAATATGGATATGAAGCTGGACACGAAACCCCAGACGCATATGAAAGTATTCAAGTGAATCAACAGTTTATTGACCATTTTGCTATCCAGACTTCTGAAGGTAGATTATTTCAAGCTGGAGATTATAACGTTAAAAATGACGTTATTCCTATAATTTTGGGTTATGAATATAAAGATTATTTTAAGTTGAAACAAATCATACACGTGGGATATATGGGAGTAAATTTAAAGTGTAAAGTAATTGGCTTTTTGGGGCAGCATAGCTTTCATAATAATGGATACGCTTTGAAATACTTGGATAAACTTGTTGTATTCCCATCGTTGGAAGTAGACAATATTCATGCACAAGATAGAAGTTTTATGTTAAAACTATTTTTGGATAAAACAAGTGGCTACATCCAATCTTCTCTTTCGGCACAAAAAATCCAAGAGCTGTTCACGCAAAAAAGTTTGCAACTTGATATCGAGCCATATGTTGTAGAAGGAGTCTCAAATTTTTATCTTACGATGTGGGGGCTAGAAGGAGAGCAATTACAAAAAGTTCTATTTATATTTTCATTTGTCATTGCTTTTGTTGCGCTATTCAGCATTTCAACAAATCTCATAGCTAAAATCACTCTCCGTAAATACACATATGGAATCATGATTGCAAACGGTACAAGAAGAGCAGTAATAAATCTTTCAATTCTTTTTGAGATATTTTTTATCAATTTGGTATCATTATGTATTGCAGCTTTGTTTTCATTTATGATTTCTCAAAATATAAATATTCCTATTCTACTTATTTTCAGCTTCTCACTTTCACTACTATCTTTTATTCCTCCATGGATTTCTGTGAATAGATTAAAGTTGTCGAAAACAATACGAGGTGGGAACTAATGAGTGTAATTGCATTAAAGAATATAAATAAATCTTACGGTTCAAGAATGATACTTTCCGACGCCTCTTTCAATGTAGATCATGGAGATTTAGTAGGAATCATAGGCAGAAGCGGGTCAGGTAAAACTACCTTGTTAAATATTCTAGGGTTTATGGATATTGCAGATAGCGGGGAGTATTTCTTTGATAGTCAACTAATTAAGCCCAAAGATGAGAAACGAATGACTGTGTTAAGAAGAGATGAAATCGGATTTATTGTACAAGATTATGGTTTAATTAAAGAAAGAAGTGTTTTTTATAATATTGCCTTACCTTTATTGAGTCAGAACACACCTAAAAAGGAAATTAAGCACCGTGTTGATTCTATTGCTGAGCAACTTAAAATTTCTGACTTAATTAATGAATATCCCCATGAAATTTCTGGAGGCGAAGCTCAAAGAGTCGCAATAGCAAGGGCGCTTATCAGAAAACCGAAAATAATTTTGGCAGATGAGCCAACAGGTGCTTTAGACGAGTCAGCAGAATCAGACATATTGGAAATACTTCATGCTCTTAATAGATCGGGTGTCACAATTGCAATGGTAACTCATAATCAAGTTGTTGCAAATATATGCAAGAAATTATATTCAATAGTAGATGGAAAAATCGTTCCTGTGTAGCGAATATACTACAAATGCTTTAGTGTAAAGTTACAACCAAAATAGAATGCCACATCCCTGTTAATTGGATGTGGCATTTTTATGTCAATTTGCTGCTGATTCTCATGTTTTCATCATACTCGTAAAAACGGCGAGGTGTAGAAGTAAAGAATGGAGGAAACTCATCTTCAAAGTATGTAACAAATGACTTATCAAAGTCCTAACTGTATTTAGTAAAAGATTCTTCTATGCCTGCCGGTTATAGAATTATTACGGGTTATCCTGTTTTTAAATAAAAGAGGAGAATAAGAGAATAATATATGAAACAAGAAGTGAGTTATGAAAATTTGAAGTACTTTATAGAGAGTTACTTTAATTGGAGTATGGGTTTCGCTGAGTTAGAGAGCTTAATTGAAGAGTTCAAAAGTAGGGAGTTACCTGCTTATGTTGAAGGTTTGACTCAGGAGATCGAAGAAATAAATGAACTAAAGAATTGGTATAGTGTACAAGAATTTGTTTATATATATGGACAAAGAAATTTGAACATTAAAAAGATTGAGCGCATAATTGAGTTATTACTTACAAAATTACACGAAGATAAATAAAAATTATCTTATAGAGCGATAGAATAAATACGACAAAAAGGTCTAATTACGAACTAACAGGTCACCACGGAGGAATTTAAAGCACCATCATGAGTATTCCTCAAAGCAAAAGGACTCCAGCCATGTATTATGTTGGCAGAGTCCTTTTGTGTTCATCTTACAGTTTATTCTCATTTACCAGTTTTAAGATAGGGATTAGGAACTCTTGGGTGTAAAAGAAACCGCCCTTTGAAGGAGCAGTCACTCGACTGTGG
>NZ_JCAJRU010000149.1:0-13081 GCF_059447605.1 Paenibacillus sp. N119s
TGGGTGCAAGCTCCAGCCGAGAATCATATCTGTCCATGAAGCGTTCTCCATGAATGTTGCGTAACACGGCCCCTTCTCCCCGTACGGCTTCGGAAATAAGAAACCTTGGAGCCCCTGGATGGCATAACGCCGTAGGATGAAACTGTATGAACTCCATATCCCGTACAACCGCCCCAGCGCGATATGCCATAGCAATACCGTCCCCAGTTGCGATCTCCGGGTTAGTCGTATAACGGTATAATTGCCCGCTACCTCCTGAGCACAAAATTGTTGCATTTGCAGTGATATACGATCTCTCTCCATCGGGCATTTGGACGAGGGCCCCAATACACTCCCCATGCTCAGTCAGCAGGTCGATGACCATACACTCTTCCCACACCTCAATACCGGGATGAGCAGCAACCTGCTGTGACAAGGCACGCACGACTTCATAACCGGTGGCATCTCCATTTGCATGCAAGATGCGACGATGACTATGTGCCCCTTCTCGTGTCAGCGCTAGTTCACCACCCGCGCGATCAAAGGCCGTTCCCAACCGTATTAACTCTTGAATACCGTCTGGACCTTCATGCACAAGTGCTTTGACCGCCTCGGGTTCACATAGACCTGCACCAGCAATCAGAGTATCTTCCATATGATAAGCCGGTGAGTCCTCGTCTGATGTGACAGCAGCAATGCCTCCTTGAGCATAACGAGTGTTGCTTTCCATTAAACTTTTCTTGGTAATCAGCAGTACTTTCCGATTCTCCGCAGCCTTAATCGCCGTATATAAGCCCGCAATGCCAGAGCCGATAATTAAGACGTCGGCTTCCAATTGGTTCAATCCCGCTACATCAAAATCAACTAGATACCTTGGAATCATGCCTTCACCTGATTTCACAGAAGAATAGCGCACACCATAGTTGTACAGTATGCGCTCACGGAATATGTTCAAAATGATAGAAAGTCGATTGCAGCGGCTGTTGTCCTTTTAAGCTAAGTATGCGACAGCCGTTTATTTAACACTAAATGTACACAACGTTCCTGTGTCTGTCAAATCACGTTAGCAATAATCCCCCATATCTAAAAAAGCTTCGGAAAACCAATAGGACCTGGTTTCCCGAAGCTTACATATATGCTTTTTTAGCTATCCATCCGATGATCAGGTTGTTGTCGGTGGAGTACCGCCCGAATTGCCTGAATTGTTATCATCCTCAGGTTTTTGCAGATTAGGGATATCGTTCGGTTGATCCGTTGTATTCTTAGGCTCCTCATCCTTGCCTTGAATACGTACACGAACATCTCCGATGTTGTCGATCACAGGCTCACCGTTTTCTGGTGTTCCTTCTCCCTCATTCGTATTGCCGTCCAAAGAACCTGTCTCGATCAAACGTTTGATTTGTTCAAGCTCCAGAGTTTCTTCTTCCAGCAAAGTTTGAGCGATCAAGTGAACCTCTTTGGAATACTTCGTCAGGAGTTCTCTAGCACGCTCATAAGAGTCAGTGATGAAGCGATTCATCTCCTGGTCAATCTGATAAGCGATCTGGTCACTGTAGTTCTGCTCATGACCGATGTCCCGTCCAAGGAATACTTGACCTTGGGAAGTTCCGAACTGCATCGGACCGAGCTTCTCACTCATACCGTATTCCACGATCATGCTACGCGCAATGCTTGTCGCTTGTTGGAAGTCACTATAGGCTCCCGTTCCGATCTCACCAATAAACAGCTCCTCGGAAACACGTCCACCCAACAATCCAGTGATTTTATCCAGCAATTCCTGCTTCGTTGTCAGCATGCGGTCTTCCTTCGGAAGCATGATGACATATCCGCCTGCACGTCCACGTGGAATGATGGTTACCTTGTGAACCATATCGGCATTTTCCAGGAAGTAACCGATAATCGTATGACCTGCTTCGTGATAAGCAACAATTCGTTTCTCGCGGTCACTGATGACGCGACTGCGTTTTTCAGTACCTACGATAACACGGTCGATCGCTTCATCTACTTCTCGCATCGAAATATCTCTGCGGTTGCGGCGAGCCGCCAGCAAGGCTGCTTCGTTCAACAGATTTTCCAGATCAGCGCCCGTAAAGCCTGTTGTACGCTTCGCGATAACGTCCAATTTAACATCCTTCGTTAATGGTTTGTTGCGTGCATGTACATGCAATACCGCTTCGCGACCTTTAACATCTGGACGGTCAACCGTAATTTGACGGTCAAAACGTCCGGGACGAAGCAAGGCTGGATCTAGAATATCCGGACGGTTAGTAGCGGCAACGATGATGATACCTTCGTTTGCGCCGAATCCATCCATCTCTACGAGCAATTGGTTGAGCGTTTGTTCACGTTCATCATGTCCGCCACCCAATCCGGCGCCACGTTGACGTCCAACGGCATCAATTTCATCAATGAAAATGATACAAGGTGCGTTCTTCTTCGCATTCTCGAATAGGTCGCGAACACGGGAAGCACCGACCCCGACGAACATTTCTACAAAGTCAGAACCCGAAATGCTGAAAAATGGCACTCCTGCCTCACCTGCAACAGCTCTAGCCAAGAGTGTTTTACCTGTACCCGGAGGGCCCACTAACAGGACACCTTTTGGAATACGAGCGCCCACAGCCGCGAACTTACGTGGGTCCTTCAAGAATTCTACGACTTCGACAAGCTCTTGCTTCTCTTCGTCAGCCCCTGCTACGTCTTCGAAGGTAACCTTCTTCTTCTCTTCGTTATACAGACGGGCTTTGCTCTTGCCAAAGTTCATTACTTTGCCGCCACCGCCCTGTGCCTGATTAAACAGGAAGAAAAACAACAGGAACATGATCACCAAAGGAATGATAGAAGTCAAAAATGTCAGCCAAATGCTTTCGCCTTCCATTTTCTTCTGTACGTATTCAAACCCGTTCGCTTCGCTGGCATTCACCAGTTCACTTAGTGCTTGATCCGTTGGCGGAACGTACACGGAAAAATTGGTTGATTTAGCATTAGCCGGCTGCTTCTTATATGCACCGGTTACAAGATAGGCGTAACCGTCAAATTGGACCGTTACTTTAGAGATGTTATTAGCTTTAACCTCTTGCCGTAATTGGTCATATCTAGGGAGATCGGAGGCTTCGTTACTGTTGCTAACAAACTGAACGATACCCACCACAACTAAAAAAAGAATCAAATAAAAACCAGAATTCCGGATGAACCGATTCATCCCCTACCTCCTCTCGAGACACTTAAGTTATTTTACCATAGCCTGTAAGCCCTTCTCAACAAAGGGCCCTATTTAGTCCTAGGACTGGAGGCTGAGATTAGCTGGTGTAGATTTCCGGCTTCAAAATCCCTATGTATGGGAGGTTCCGGTAGTGCTCGGCATAGTCCAGACCATAGCCGACAACAAAAGCATCCGGAAGTGTAAACCCGGTATAATCAGCTTGAAGATTAACGGTCCTGCGTGCAGGCTTGTCGAACAAGGTCACGACACATACCGATTTGGCATTACGGTTCTTAAGCAACTCAATCAAATGTGTCAGCGTCAGACCACTGTCGATAATATCTTCGACAATCAGAACATCGCGTCCTTCTACTGAAGCGTCCAAATCTTTGATGATTTTAACGACGCCTGATGATTTGGTGGATACTCCATAACTAGATACAGCCATGAAATCGAGTTCCAACGGCACCGTAATAGCTTTAACCAAATCTGCCATAAAGATAAACGCACCTTTCAGCACGCAAATCACCAATGGGTTTTTTCCTTCATATTTCACGCTAAGCTGTGCGCCCAATTCCTTGATTTTAAGCTGAAGTTCTTCTTCACTGATCAATACTTCCTGAATATCATTTTGCAACGGTGTAAACCTCCTAAGTTTATACTATGAAAGCCGTTCCTGCGCAATTACCGGTGCCCTGGACTCTCTCGTCTTTGCCATGACATATATATAACCGAAGACGTGTGCTTTTGCACCGCAGCATGTACAGAACGTCGTACGCCCGGGATCCAGAGAACAGCTCCAGAATGGTCGCAGACGATGGGAATAGCGGAACGCATTAAAGGAGGTATTTTTTCATCAATAAAAATATCTTTAACCTTTTTTCTCCCCTTTAATCCCATTACATACATGGTATCTCCAGGTAATCGCGAGCGTACAGTCAACGGCAGAGTCAATTGATCTGCGTCGAACCACGCTTCTTCCTCATTCACTGGACGGTTTCCGTCCCAATAGGAAGCTCTTCGCCACCGGAGTATACCCCCTGCTTTAGGCAACTCAAGCTCACCGGAAATAGGCAATACGCTCAGTCCATAGCTCCATTCGCCCATAACGACTTGCGTACGGTCAAACAAAACCGCCTGGTCATATTCGCGGACTCCAACCGCACCGCCGCCCAAGTCCAAGCTCCATGTAGAGGATGTCTCTTGGAGAAGTCTTAGTCGAACGGTCTCAATTTTACGAAAATCAAAATTTTCACTGTCCGAAGGCAGATAATTTAATATTAGTTTAATCAACCTCCGTTGTAAAGCAACGGATAGCTGGCGGTATGAAGCGATGGAAAACATGTACCTGCCATTATTGAAACGCACCATTTTCTCATATGCTGACAGTGTGGCTGCCTCCATAAAATCATTTTCGTCAGCCATTGTTTCCGCCAACCGATTCAGGGAGGGTGTCAGTTGCTCATTATATTGCCCCAAAAAAGGGAGCACATCCATGCGGATAGCATTACGACGATATTTAGATGATAAATTAGTGCTGTCTGTCACATAGGAAAGGCCATAAAAGTTGCAATATGCAATCAAGTCAGCCTTGTACATACGAAGCAGCGGGCGAATGAGTTGCACATTTTTTTCCTTCCGTGCCAAACGCATACCCGCCAAACCCGCAGGTCCGCTACCGCGCAGCAAGTGCAAGAGAACTGTTTCAGCTTGATCATCGCCATGGTGAGCCATTGCAATATGCTGTGCCTCCCACTTCGCAGCTGTCTCATGTAAGAAGCTGTACCGCAGTTCACGGGCTGCCTCTTGGGGACCCTTGCCGCTCTCCTCCATATAAGCTGGTGCATCAACTCGAATCATCTCAAATGGAAGATTGAGCTTTCGGGCAAATTTGTGTACCTCTTCAGCCTCCGCATCCGATTCCGCTGGTCTGAAGCCATGATGAACATGTGCGCAGACGAGTTGTAATGGCATATGTATAACAGATATTTCATGTAAAATGTGCAAAAGGGCCACCGAATCCGGCCCACCGGATACAGCAACCACAATGCGGTCTCCGGGGCTCCACAGTGAATGTTCTCGCGCCAAAGCGAGCACTTCCTGTACAACACCGGTCGGTTTTGTTGTTCCCATTCACGACCCTCTTTTCTCCCGACCGTAAAGATAATGATTTCTGTAATCTTATGTAAGTCATGCTGCTACCTTAACGCAATCCAGAGCGCTCCGGCAAGCAGCAAAAGCGATACCGTAAAAGCATATCCCAGCCAGCGTGGATTTCCTCTTTTGACAGACGATTGCCTGACATGTGCGGAAGCCAGACGCGACCATGCTCGGGCTGCCACACGAGTATCGGAATATTCTCCACGCACAGCACCCAGCAGCCATTCGGCGTAGGGGCGCAATATACGGCTGCGACGGATGATGACCGTCAATTCTGCCGTGTTACGTAGCTGTGGCAGCCTGCTCGCGGCTGCCTTTAGCGATTCGCTCTCCAATATATGAATGGTTAGGAGAGCAAAGGCAAACAGGTCATACTGGGGATCAGCATTTCGGCTACCCGCATTCCAGAATCCCCTGTCGTACCATTCTGTAAATTGTTTAACACTCCGACCTGCAAGGGACACTCCACCATAATCAATCAACTCAGCCTCTCCATAGGCATTGACCAATATATTCTGAGGCTTCAGGTCGCCAAACACCCATCCTGCCTGATGGAGATCGGCCAGACGATTCAGTATGCCAGTTCCAGCCACACCATACCACTCCGACCCTTTGGCTGCCACAAATTTATGAAGCGGATCTCCCTTAACATACCGCATAACATAAAAGGGGATCTCCCCATTGCGTAACACTACATCATCCACCTCAAACAAAAAGGAAGGATTTCCATTCCGCTGGAGGGCAGCTTGTGTCCCTTGAGACTGTAATGTGGTCAGCACATTAATCTCCGATTGCAAATCTAGCGTGTTTCTTCCCATTTTGAGAGCAAATTGCCGATCGGCCTGTGCTTCTTTTACCAAATATACAGTTCCGTTCGCCCCCCGGCCCAGCAAGCGCTGAATGACATAGCTGCTCCGCTTCCACTTGCCCTTGATGACCGTTCCGGGTGCAAGAACGGGATCAGACGACGTAGTCACCGAGCATCCCTTCTCCTTTGCCATAGGATTCTTCCAGATCTTTCTGTTCCCCTAGTGTAACATATCGGTAATAATCAATCACTTGTAAAATGGCTGGTCCTGTCGGTGTCGCTCCTTTCATCCGCAAGCGACCAAATATCGATTTGATCTGGTCCAGCTCAGAGGTCCATCCGATATCCATAACTGCGTCTTCTCCCATTCGTCCGCCTGGGAAATGAAATACAGATATACGACTGAGTCCGCTTCTGGACTGTAAGCTGAGCATTAAATCGCGGATACTGTCCTCTACAGCAGGCAGCTTGGGCTTCATGCTTGCACTTGCATCAATGAGCAAGGCAATTTCCAGAGGGCTTGTTTCTGTCAGTTCATCCATAACCTCTACCACTTGAGCTCGTTTGGCTGGAGGCAGTTCGCCGATATGCCGGGCACCGCCCTCACCTAAAATGTGCGTTAACTCTCTATTAACCGCCTGCTGAATCGTTTGAACCACCGTTTTGCGCGTTATCATTTGCATGGTTTGCGCCAACTGCTTCGTACCAACGATTTGGCTAAACCCACCCCCTGCTTTAGCAATCTCTTGAATCTCTGCGCTCCCAAGCTCGCCGATCGTTCCATAGTCTATAACTCCGGCGACGTTCACTGTAATACCCTCCCGCAAAGCCTGGGCAGCCGCCACAACGGGGCTAACACCTACGTTAGAGCATCCATCTGTAATGATCAAAATTTGCTTCATCGTTTTTGGCCTCCGCTTCCTCTTAATCTATTCCGATAGATTCTATCTTTGCCTAATCCGGAACGATTCAAACGAAGGATGCGGATTTTTAAAACCGAGTAAGGAATTTCCCGGGCAATTGTTGATCTAGCTCACCGTACGTGGACGTTCCAACCATCTCATGCCAGGTACATGGAGTGTGGCCCACTCGGGGTGAAAGTGATCTATTTTACTAACAACGACCGTCATATCATCATAGATTTGATTTTGTTGGTATCGGATAACCCGTTCTAGCAAACAATCAGCCAGTTCCTGTGGATCCTCACTTTCAATCTCCTGAATCATGCGTTTCATCCATATTTCTTTATTAACTGCATAACCTGGTGAATCGTATATACCATCTGTAATCATAATGAGAATATCTCCCGGCTGAAGCTGCAGCGACACCAAATCAACTTCGATATCCTGTATAATACCAATTGGTAAATTGCTGGCAGATACAGGAATGACCTCCTCCCCTCTTTTAATAAAGCTTGGCGTAGATCCAATCTTCATAAAGGTTGTCCGGGCCGTATACTGATCAATCAATGCCATATCCACCGTAGCATACATTTCCTCAGGTGATCGGAGCATCAGGACAGAGTTAACCGACTTGATTGCCAATTTTTCATCCATACCCGATTGCAGTAGTTCCTCTAAAATGTTCAATGCTGCGCTGCTCTCTTGCTGCGCACGTTCTCCGTTCCCCATACCATCGCTTAAAGAGACTGCAAAAGTACCATTCCCTAGCTCCATCATGCTGTAGCTGTCTCCTGAGAAGAAATCGCCTCCTTTAGCAGCACTAGCTACTCCTGTAGCAATCTCATATGTTTTAGCAGAACCGAACATAACTGTAGCCAAGCCTTGGTGGCGATCTGCCGCCGTTTCGCGCATGACAGCTATATGCTCGTCGAGTATGTCTGACAGCAGTGGAGCAATGATTTTCCGGCATTCATCAAATCCCCTTGTATAGGCGTGGACAATCTCAATTTCAACCTGACCTGCATCCAGACTAATAATTTCGATGGATTGGATGGATAAGCCCAGTCTATCAAGAGCCTCTCGGATTTGCTCCTCCTGCCGATGCATGGTCTGCCCTTCCCGCTGAATTTCCCGCGCTAAATCCTCCATAATTTGCGATACACCTGAGAGCTGGTCAGCAACAAGCTGACGACTATCGTATACTTGGCGCTTCCACTGCATATTATGCTGGTAGAGACTATACTGCTGTTTCATGACCTGCAGGACAGCGCCTGTTTTGGCACATGCCTTGCTCCATTGCGGCGGCATCTGCTCCGGCTCCAAATCAGGATTATCCTCAATGGCACTCATCATTTCCGTCATATACTGATGGGTTTGCATAAACTTCCCGTCCCAGCACTGCTCGCACTTAAAGCAAGAGGCACATGTCCCTTCCGCCACCGCATTCATAAAGTGTTCGATTTCTCCGTCCGGTTTTGCCCCTTCACTCGCAGATATTTGATGAAAGCTGCGGGATAGCTGGCTAAATACACGGGAAAATTTCGTCACCCGCTCGGCAGTGAGATCACGAACCCTTTTGGCATACTCATGCTGGGACTTGGCGTGATCCTGTGTACCCGGGACATAGGTGGAAACCGCTTTTAAGAAACTTTTTGGAGTCATTAAAAATAATAGAATTGCCGCGCAGCTCTCCCAGGTTGATGTCAGCACGTCTCCAGTCCCATCCAGATAGATCGTCAAGATGGAGGAGCCTAGCAGCATACCAAGGGCCACTGCACCTTTCCTCCCTTCACGCAGCATCCCTGCCAGCAAACCGGCAAAAGCAAGCAGGCTCATCTGCACAATGGCGGACATATTGGCCAAACTTAATATTAAACCGGTAATCACACCGACCGAGGCACCCAGCGAAGCACCTCCCACCAGAGCAAACACCAAGACCAAATATCGTGAAAGTACATGATCTATAGACAGTGAATGAACGGTCCATCCTACTGCTCCCGTCATCACAGAGGCTAATAGAATAATAAGACACAAAATTTCTTCGTTTTTGAGCTGGCTTGCCTTCTTACGATACGTAAATAGCGGTATGGCCTGTGTGAACACCAGGGTAAGCATAAAACTGAGTACCGCATCCGTCCCCACAATGACCAGCTCATACCATGTAAAAGTGGGAGCCATCACGGCATTAAATAGATTGACCATAAACACAGACAAGAAGACCATAAGCGGGGCATAGGATAATTCCAGACGATCGAAGGTTCGTAGCCCACGATACAGGAGATAAAATACGATTAGCTCACCACCAATCATGAATAACGATGGGTAAGGAGCTAAAAGGCTGCCTAGCACAACGGATACAGCTACAGGCAGCATCAGATCACGCCGAAGGAATGTAATGACCGCAAAATAAGCGAGGGCAAAAGGAGAAAGCTCGTCCAAAATAGTGGCGCGTCCCAGTAGAACTCCCATAGCTGACAATAGCAGCATCCATCTTTGCGCGGTTACCCATTGCACCACTTTATGTGAATCGAGCCGTTTCTTGAGTCTGGAAGACCAACCTTCCGTACGCTCTTTGGATTTGGACTTTCTAGATTTTAACCCCGGAAAATGTACCACGTTCCATTTCTCCATCATGCGTCAGGCACCCCATTCATCAATTTGATGTTCCCATCTTAAACCGGAACGATTGAGAAAGTTTGTCAGAACCTCACGGCTTATTCCAAGAAATTTCCGACAAAAAAACGTTCCGCGCGAAAGGACAGACCATATCCCTGTACCCCAAGCCACGCCCGTATGGAAGCAGATGGAAGTTGTGTCTTTCTACGCTTTTGACGGCCTCTCTATGTCGGTCATCCTCATACCAAATCTAGCGATTTGCACGGAAGATAGACGGAAAACCGTTGGAGTTTGTCGGACGATTATGTCCACACGACAAAAAAAACATCCAACATTCCAAGGGATGCTTCTTGTCTTCTTCATGGAATTGCTAATTTTAAAAATGTCCCCTTACAACGTCACCCGAATGTATTATCCGCAGTCATAGCCTGCCGTATCTCTTGTCGGTAAAACGCAAAAAAAACCGTAGCAGTCTTTCGACTGTACGGTTTTCCGTGTATGGTTGATACGGTTGTCAAAGTGAATTAAACACGCTTCGCGCCGCGTCCTCCGCGTTTACCTTCGGTGTTCTTTTTCAGCGACGAAATGCGTTCCTCACTATCTTTCAGGAAGCGTGACATTTTATCCTCAAATGAAGGTTTACCCGGTGCAGGCTTGAAAGATCGGCCTCCACGATCGCGGTTGAAACCACCACCGCGTCCCTGACTTGGACCAGAACCTCCGCCGCCAAAACGGTCTCCTCCACCTGTTCCTCCTGTACGCTCCGGTCTTGGAGCTCTTGGTGGACGGGCTTCACTTGCCGGCTTATCAATCGTTTGCTTAATGGAAAGTCCGATTTTGCCGTCTTTGTCAACATTAATGACTTTCACCGTCACAACATCATTAATCTTCAGGTGGTCGTTAACATCCTTAACATAGTTATCGGCGATTTCCGAGATGTGAACGAGACCCGTGACACCTCCAGACAAATCCACAAATGCTCCAAAATGCGTGATGCCTGTCACTTTGCCCTCTAACTTGGTGCCCACTTCAATTGCCATAGAATAAAATGATCCTCCCTTAAAATATACAACCGATTTTTTTGCAAAAAAATCCCGCTGTGGTGATTTGATTATACAAAATGGCGGAACCAAGGTCAACTAAGCATTGGCCCGATAATGCTCCTATTTTTGATCTCCGATGATTGGTGTCTCTTCCGGTTTGTAAAGACCGTACTTGCTTCTGGCAATTTCTCCGATGTATTCAGGGTCCTTGAGACGATTTACTTCGGTTTGAAGCTGTTGTTCCGTTTGTGTAGCAGCTTGCTTCTGTTTTTCCTTCTGGATGAGCTGTTCATTCCGATCGGCCATAATCATGCCTTGAGAAAAAAAGGTGAATATAGCCCAACTACCAAAGGCGGCAAGCGATAGCAACCAAATCATGATTCGCCTGCGTCCGCCCGCATTGGACTTGGACGTAGGAGATGAATGGCGATCTACAGACGAATTACGCATGATACTACCCCCTTCCAAACCATCTTTTTGCTGTATTTTTCAGTCTGATACCTAGCTTTATGAGCGAATCTGGAGTTTTCCAACGCGCTATAAGTGGACCAACCAACCATAAGATCGGTTTCCAAATCGGCATCAGGATGTATATCAGCATCCTTCCTAGGAGCACAATAAGTGCCCATGTCCATCCGACCAGCTTGCGTAACAGCCGATACAGCGCTAACACCGGAAGAACAATCAGGATGCGCAGTATGCTGTTCACGATCAACGTCAGTCTGCGAACGATCTCTATTAACATTACCACAAAACGTTGGGTTGTAACACTAAAGGCCCAAAAATAGAGCCAAACCCCCAAAAGTAGTCCTAAAAAGACATAAAACCGCAGCTCACCGCGATTACTCGCGTACAGCACACGGAAAATAAACAAAGCCGAGGCCACCCAATACAGCACGTCCAACATATGAACACTCCAACGGGCAAAGTGAAAGCGGATTGACAGCACCCGGTAGCTGTCAAATACCACTCCCATAGCTATGCCCGACAACAGCATCCACGTTAATGTCAGCCATTGTGTGTAAGGATTCATCTAAAGAGCTTGCCGAATAGGCTTTTTCCGTTTTTGGCCGGGGCCCCAGGCTCCAGGTAGACGAGGGAATTGATCAGACCTTCAATGGACAGGAGCCCCTCTTCCAGACTGAGGTTTTTGATATGTAAATGTTGTCCGCGAATGGTGAGATGGCCCAGCTCGGTCTGAAGCAAAAACTCTTCACTGTCAAAGCTCTCCACATTGCTGACGCCTGAAATGTCGAGCTGCTTGCGGCTTTGCATGCGCAGATCATGGTGCTTGGACTTCCCTTGTTCAATCATGGCATGTACCCCTCCTTCTGTTCTTAGCTTATGAAGGGGAGAGCATGATTTAGAACTGCTTTGGCTTTTCACGAGCATATATTAGACGAAAGCTCATCATTCAAAAGAAAAAAGCATTCCTTCATAAAATATGAAGGAATGCCTCTATGTACAACATTATGAGAAGATCAGATGCCTGCTTACCAGTTCAAACCGTTGTCCCTAGCAATAGGCTCTTCCTTTACCAAAGTGTACATACTTGCAGCCTCGTCCTTGCGTGTAGTGTCGGCGAGCCGTTCCACTCGCACGGTCACCAGCTTCTGGCCAAATTGGACGGTGATTTCATCGCCTACTTTGACCGCACTGCTCGGCTTGGCCTCACGTCCATTCACCAGCACTCTCCCTTGTTCGGAGACGTCCTTGGCTACTGTACGACGCTTAATCAGCCGCGAGACTTTCAAGAATTTATCAAGACGCATTAGTTAACGGCTTCTTTAAGCTTATTACCGGCTTTAAAAGCAGGAACGGTCGATTCTGGAATTTCAATCGTGTTGCCGGTTTGTGGATTGCGGCCTGTACGGCTGGAACGCTTGCGCGTTTCGAAAGTACCAAATCCAATCAGTTGTACTTTGTCGCCACTAGCAAGTGCATCTGTAATTTCACCAAGAACGCCATTCAATACAGCTTCAACGTCACGTTTGCTCAAACCGCTTTTGCTGGAAATATTGTTGATCAGATCTGTCTTGTTCATAAGATAAAAGCCTCCTAAATGTCAAAAAATAATCATCACGCTACATATCCATAGATGGAGCAGACGTGAGGTCCAACTGTGGCCGAAGCCTTCCTGAATACCACTGTAACAAGTTCAACTACAAGATACAGTTATTTTCAGAATTACTACAAGTTATTCTGGCTTGTCCTTAAAAATCCTGCAATATCAGGCGTTTTTTTATTCGACCCCCAGTTAAGCCAACATCCTACTACAAAACTCTGCCCATTGGCAAGTCTGCTCAAGTTGGGCGTGTTTTGAGCCCTGCATATGTCCATTTTACTGGCCTATACAGCCAAAGATCAAATC
>NZ_JCAJRU010000150.1:0-13049 GCF_059447605.1 Paenibacillus sp. N119s
ACACTTTGTTGGTGAGGATAAAATATTCATGTTATCTGTTGTAGGCGAAAGCATGATTGAAGCTGGTATTGCTAACGGAGACTATGTAATCGTACGTCAGCAGCAGACCGCTGATAACGGAGACATTGTTGTAGCTATGACAGATGAAGACGAAGCAACAGTTAAAACCTTTTACAAAGAGAAAGACCATATCCGGCTTCAACCTGAAAATCCAGCCTTTGAACCCCTTCGCCTGACACACGTCAGCATATTGGGCAAGGTTATTGGACTCTTCCGGGACTTCCACTGATTTATCGTGCTTTCTTCCCCGTTATACTACTACTAATATAAAACCGGCCACCTAGGTGAGCCGGTTTTATATTGTTACTATCATTATTATGTATGCTTCTAACAGTTAATCTTCCTTTTTCGGTAACCTGCATTGTTCCACTATAATATCCGCCCCATTATTCGAGACAGTTCCGTCTGCTCTTTTCTGTTCCTTTTATAAGCTAATCATATGGAAATTTGACTCATGTGAACCCACTGTATCCTTCCTAATATAACGTAAAGGTGGGAAGGCGAACGCAGGCAAGCATGAGCTTTTTTATTAAACACTTAGATACATAGGTACTAGCTTCTTTTCGTCTTTAGTAGATTTATGCTGATACATTTCTAGCACAATTGACATATGTATAAAGCAGACCTAAAGCAAAGGAGATGTGCAGATGATCAGAAATAGAGTTAAAACGTATAAGCATCGCATCGGAAAAAACAGATATCTGGTCGTTAAAGTTTTTCAAGCGGCAGCTGCGAGAACTGGAAGCGGAAATGCCCTCGCAACCAATGCATTGAATATCAAAATTTCCAAGCGTAAGCATAGACATCACTAAGATTCTACCACACCTTCATTCTTTGAAGGGAGGTGATAATATGAGCAGAAGACACTCCAACCGTGAATTAAGAAGAAGAAGATTAAACATCCGTTCCAATCAAAGAGCCACTGCGCGTGCAAGAGGTAACGCACTGGCTGTTAATCTGTTTAGCGTGAATGATAGGCAACGTAGACGTTAATAATCCTTTACAAGCAACAAGCAGGAAGAATTCTTCCTGCTTGTTTTGTGTTAAATGATCCATTAGAGTACCTGTCTTGCCAGTTATAGCTTTCTCAAACTTATTTTTCTAATATTGAATATATTGTTACTGTAAATACAGCTAATCTTAAAGATGCTGGAACTGACCCCAATATCTCGATTACACGGTATGGTACGAACGGAGATTATGTTACTGCTTCATTTGCAGGTCCTAACCGTTGGCTTGACGATGTTTACTTATACTCACATTAGGAACTTTCTAATATTTAATTATAGCTGATCCTGCTTTAACCCACTCTTTGGATTCTAATTGAATCCATCCATATACTGGTGAATCAGAGTCAATTTTTTGCTTTATCAGAGAAAGATTTTCATAGTTGCTGGAACCGTAAGAGCTCCCTGTTTTGGGGGCTATTTTTACAGACAGTATATTTTTTATATTTGGTTCTTCATCAGTACTGGTCCAGACTAATCGATTATAATAATTCGCGTTAAATGGGTTTTCTAAACCACTAATCGAAAACTTCACTCTTTTCCCGGTAATAGATACATCTGTATATGCTGTGTCATCTTTGAAAATTACTAATTGAGATGAAACTAATGATTGATTTAAAGTGTTTGTGTAAGTGTCCTGGGTGACGCTTGCCACATTGCCGATGCTAATAACGGAGACAAAACTGAAAATAAGAGAGCACTTGTGGAGAAACATAAAGTAGTTTTTCTTCCTAGTTTCAAACTCATTATTTTCATCCTTTCCTTTTTGTTTATCTTCATCAATAAACATACGGCTTATTGATTGTCAAAGTAAGGGGAGCTTTGTCTGACATAAAAAATACACTTTCAGGTAGATTTCATTGTTCTCTCTCTCTATTAGCTCAATAATTGCTTTAGAAAGTGACGATATTGTTTGTGAATGTTTACATGGCGTTCATTTCTTTAAGATTATGTTCCGCTCCGGTGGTCGAATCCGTTAAATTGCTTAAGCAATTGGATGAATTCATGGAGCTCTTCATCTTTCCAGTTCAAAATTCGTTCATAGAAAACCGACTCTTTCTCCTTAAGTGCATCAATTAATTTTTGCTGTCCATGCTCGGTAAGAGACAACACAACTCCCCGTCCATCACTTTGGGATGTCTCTCTGTTCAAATATCCCAAAGACTGGAGCTGTTTGACAAGACGACTCACTGAACTTCGATCCATCGCAGTTGATTCCGCTAAAGTCGCAGCGTTCGTTGGGCCATAAGAATACAGCCAACGAACAATATGGAAGGCGGCAGGTTGTAAGGAGGAATCAAATTTCGCAGCAGCTCTGACATTCAGGGCATGTGAAGCACTGATGAGTGCGTTAAGCTGTTCCCCTAACTCAATCTCCAATTTCGCCCTCGGTTCATCTTTGACTTTATTATATTTCATCCTCAATCACCTTCCTCTCGATCAAAAAATCATCAGCACAAATTTGATTGACATATATCAACTAAATTATTATAGTGGACATATGTCAATCAAATATGCTAACTCACCGGATTGACTGCTCCAATAAATTGTAACACATGAAGGAGAAATGACGATGTCCAAAAGTGCTGTTGTTGTCATAACAGGCGCCACGAGTGGCCTTGGAAAGCTAGTCGCAATTGAATTGGGAAGACGTGGTTGCTTTGATCTTGTTTTGACTGCCAGGAGTAAGGAACGTGCTGAAGCTACGAGAAAAAAGATTGAGCTGGTTAACGCGTCAGCAAAAGTTGACTTTTTTTATGGAGATTTATCAGTACTGAAGGATGTTCAACGTATCGGGAGTGAAATAACCGCCGCATACCCTAAAATTGATGTGCTGTTAAACAATGCGGGAATCCATGCTTTTGAGCAACGCATTACCTCTGAGGGATTACCCGAAATGATAGCCATAAATTATTTATCGCCGTGGCTGTTAACTTATACGCTAAAACCGTGCCTTCAGAACGTAGGTAAGGCCAGAGTTGTCAATGTTGCCTCCGAAGCTTCACGCCGTCACGGAGTTTTAAAGCTCCCTGAGGATTTAACAGATACAACTCCCTTTAATGCTCGGGGCTCATCCCCCATTTATGGTAAAACCAAATTATTGAATATTATGTTCACTGGTGAACTGGCAAAACGGTGGTCGGATACGGGAATCAGTGTAAATGCACTAAATCCAGGATTCAATGTTAGCGGTTTGGGACGAGAACTTTGGTTTGCCCCTCTATTGGAACGATTGCTGAAGTTTTTCCGCCTTGGGGATCCGCGAAGAGGAGCAGATATCATCACCCGATTGATTGTAGAGCCGGAATATCATAAAAAAACAGGTGGATACTTTAACGTCGGAACCGGGAAATCTATTAGACCAGTGTTACCTGGCAGTGATCCTCAGATGCAGCAAAAACTATGGAAAGCCACAGAAGAATTACTAGAACAAAAGGGATTCCTTCCATAAACAAAAAAGACTCATACCAGATACCCAGCAGAGTCCTCCTATTCTATATTCAACCAACTAATGTGCCATAAGAGTATCACCGATCCAACCGGATTACTTGCTTAATACGGAATATGGGATATGCATCGTGAAAACGCCATGTTTAACATTTCTTGGTTATAAATCAAATACTTACTATTTTGACCTAGCACCCAGTTGGCAAAACCTAAGGCTCTGCTGTAACTATTATAATCGTAGGGATTAATCTTGAACCCTAGAATGTCCAGCATAATCTGATTCTCTTCATCTGATAATTCCAAGCCTAACTTGCTAAACTGTCTTTGACGAATTCTCCGCGCGGTAGCATCCTGTATAGCTCTATGCTGATTGGATACTTGTCCATTATGTTGACGATAATACAATACGTTTATGGGCAGGTTCGCCATTTGTACCTGGAAAGCTAATCGGTTCCACAGCTCGTAGTCTTCGGCATGGGGATAATTGCTATCATATTGAACACCAAGCCGATGGATCATGCTAGTACGCATTATTATTGCGGGATGGCAGATACAACAATGGAATAGCAACCATGTTTTAATCTCTTCATGGCTGGCCGGATTTACTTTTATCTTTCCTCCACTAGACGTAGTAAAAGCAGCCCCACATACATCAACCAATGGATTTTGATCCATAAATGCTATTTGTATAGCTAGTCGATCTGGCGTAGAAATATCATCACTATCCATACGAACGATATATTCACCATTAGCCTCCTTTAATCCTTCGTTTAGAGAAGCGATCAACCCTCGATTGGTTGTATGAAAGATTTTCCTCACTCTAGGATCTGTTATTTGTGAGATAAGAGAGGTAGATCCATCTGTCGAACCATCATCAATAACAATTAATTCAAAATCCGAATAGGATTGAACCAAAATACTGTGTATTGCTTCTAAGACAAAATCCGCATTATTATAAACAGGCAGTATGACCGAAGCTCGTGGCACAATATTCCCTCCATTTCATATTTTAAAAATGGAATCAGTAACAAAGAGACAAAACAACCTCCCTGCTTTTGGATAGCTGTTCCTTCTATATCCCTCATGTTCTAAGGTATGTTCTAAAATACTTTTCGAAGCGGCTTCTCGGTAATATACTATGCCCTTTTAAGTATTTAGCTGAAATTTATTTTCCTTTTCTTTTATATGATGAGATGTATCGAAGTATCGTATAAAACAAAATAGGTTCACTAGTCGCATCAAAGATTGGTTTGAATATTCAAGCTACAGAATCGAGTTAAATAATAATATTCCAAATTACGTTGACAAAATAAGTTATAAATTTGTACAATTAGGAAAAAGTTTGGTTTCAATTCCAACCTTCTTTGTAAACAAACATAGTGTACATAGCAGTAAAGTTATTTAGCGATTAGTATAATCGCTCTTTTTTTTCCTTTCCTTTTGCAAATGAGATCGTATTCCATTTATGGTAAGGAGATAGAATAATGGAACAAAATATAACATCTGTCGAACACTACACTCCAATTTTGATTGTTGGTACGGGGATCTCGGGACTCACCGTTGCTTATTATTTATCAAAAAATAATATCAAATATACGATCACAACAAAAAAGAACGCCCCTAAACAAAGCAACTCTTTTCTCGCAGCCGCAAATACACGCGTTCCATCAGAGAATGATATTAATAATATTATTAATCTTACGATTGATAAATGTGGAGCAGATCGATCTGTTATTGAAACGCTTTATAGAAACTCCAACACAATTATAAATTTTTTTGAGGAATTAGGGATTTCGTATGAGAAAACATCATTTGGTATCATGCCTGAATGTATGATTAAATCACAGGGAGGAAAAAAATTAATTAATGGTTTGTTACAACATATTGAACAACCACTGTGTAATAAAATTTTGATTCATTTGGAAAAGTATGCACATGGAATTATCGCATTATTTTATGACATACAATTAGATCAATTCATCAGAATATATACTAATTATTTGGTATTAGCTACAGGAGGATATGCGGGGCAATTTAGTTACAATGATAATTCACCGGGTTCGACTGGAGAAACGCTAATCTTAGCTAAAAAAATAGGTGCAAGATTAAAGGGAATGTCTACAGTAATGTGTCATCCTTGGTCCATATACAATGGAAGACAAATTTTATTGGGTGGAGTGGTATCTTTAAGTCAAGGGAAAATAGTAGATGAGGAAGGAATTCAATTATTAAAAGATAAGTATATTTGTGATGCTATCGCTCAAGATGATTACCATGAAATGATTGACGAAATTTTACATTTTCAACTAGAATGCATCAAGCAAAAAAAGGATATGTACTTGGATATGAGCCATGCTAATGAAAATTTATTGAATGAAAGATTCAAAAAATATGGATTTAGCACTAATGTGGTTAAAAATAAAAGGATCAAAATTACACCAACGATGCATTATTCTTCAGGAGGAATCGAAATCAATGCTAATGGTGAAGCTATAAACTTAAATCGTGTTTTTGCTACAGGGGAAGCTCAATTCAATGGTGATCTTGGGATGGGAAGAATCCCTGGGCAAGCATTCGCATCGGGTATCGTTTTTGGTAAATTAATAGCTGACAAAATAGCTAATGAAGGTGTCTTCAATACGCAATACCCGTTTTCATTTAAAGCTGCGCCTGAAACTATGCAGCTGTACTCAATAGAAGATAATGACTTTCCAATTGAAGAATTTCAGAACGAGTTGTCCACTCTAATGGTAGATCTGCTAGCTCCCGATTCATCCATCGCTTCGCTGACACTCCATAAAAGAAAAATACAAAAAAGCCAGAACATGATATTAAGTAGAGCAAGAGGATCAGGAAAACGATATGAGGATATTTTAACACTATTTTTTGGACATTCTGTCGCATTAGAAATTATAGAAGATCTTGAAGTAAAGGCATGCGTTAAAAATTAATAAACCTAGCAATGAGGCATTCTCGCTTCTGCAAAGCCAATAAGCGCAAACTACTATGGCATACATCCATATGTATAGCTATGACTCTGTGACCGGCATTCAGTTAACCAAGAAAATCCAATCAGCCAAATCCAATAGGTTTAACTTCTTATTTGAAGATTTTAGTGAAGATTAAACTAACTGGAAAATTAATAATGAAAAATTGACTCACGTTACATCACGTGTTGGTATGACTTTAGCCAATAACTGAATAAACACGTTTTCTAGGGTTCCGCAATCGCAAGATTGGTCTGGTCCGAGAGAAGACGCACAGCCAAGTGGCTGTGGCACGGAGGGATAAAAGCCTGGAGAGATAAACGCATTGTGCGTTTTATTTCCCAGGCTTTTATCTTTTTTATGGCTAATTTTTTATTACGTAGTTTAAGGAGGAACGTGTTATGAACAAAACGTGAATTTCAGTCATTGTGGCGGCTATATTCGAAGTTGCTTGGATCACGTTGCTGTTATTAGAGTGATTGGACTGAAAATGCTTAGTAAGAAGAAAGAAGAGGTGAAAGAAGTAAGAATTGGGTGTATTTGATTTTGGCAGGCATTTTAAAAGACTCCCACTTCGCTAGTACTTTCATAGAGGTGATTTTGTCCAAACCATACTAACACGTACTTCATATACTATAAAAAAAGGATAGAAAGGTGTTGTTTTCAGGGCTTTTACAACAGGCATTATTACAAACACAAGAACTGTCTCCTCTGCAACAAATCTTGCAATTAACATCGGCAATAATAATCTTAGTTTTTCATCCAACGTTGTGTATCATATCTACGTATGGAACAGTACGGTGAGTAAGGCACTGGTTTATGCAAGTTCACTGAATATCAATGCCAACACGAGTCAACTTCTTAATTTCAACATTGCAGGTAATTTGCTTACGAAGTTCAGTTTCTCGTAACAGGAACGGTTCCGACGGATACAGTCATTACTGTATTTGGGACGGACTCATCTGGAAACGTAATTCCTTACCAAAAAGTATTACAACAAGACCTCACCCAAATCGCACAACTCAACCCATAAAAAAATTTCCATTATCCTTTATCAAAAGGAGAAGTCATCATGGTAAATGTACAAATCTCACCAAGTACTAGTAGCCAATTTGAGCCCTCCATCGCCGTAAACTGGCTAAATCCCTCTGTTATGGTGGTGGTTGCTGTAGATTTAAGAACAGGACCAGCGGCTATTGACTTGTACAGGTCAATCGATGCAGGTGCGACATAGAGCACAACGATACTCCCAACACCAGCCGGGTTCGCTAGCATCGAGTCCCCACATGTTGATTATATCTTCCCCAATTCCTTTGTCGTGGCGGCCCATGCCTTTGATTCAGACGGCCTCAGCGGTACAGTCGTCACTTATACGTCCATAGATAACGCATCTTCGTTCGGACCGCCTGTTATTGTTAATCAGGGATATGGACAATTCGTCAATGACGATCAAGTAATTGTTACCACTGATAAAGCCAGCTCCAGCCCGTTTTTTGGAAACATTTATACTGGTTATACACACGACTACAACACGCAATTTATACCCTGAAATACGATATTCTTCAATCGTTCCATTGATGGAGGAAATACGTACTCGGCTCCATCCCTTCTCTCTTCAGTTAACGAATTTGAAGAATTCCCCGGGATGGCCATCACATTAAATGGAATTCTTATCGTAGGATGGATTACCCAGCCCCCCGATATAAGTGAATTTAACACTCGTACATCACAAGATAGTGGAACAGCCTTTGGAATTGAAACCCGAGTTACGCTCGTCGTTGTCCCACCTTCCCCGCTACCAGGATACCAGTTCAGGTGCCTGACATACCCTGTCATGGGAGGCGACATCTCGAATGCACCAACGACGCGAGGAAATGTCTACGCTGTATGGCAAGACTTTCGGCAAGGCTATTCGGATATATTCCTCTCTGTCTCGACTAACTTTGGCGTCGATTGGGGTCCGCCTCAACCCATTACAAACAGTCCGGCGGGATCGCAGAACTTTTTTCCGGCCATTACAGTTTCTCCATCAGATGGGGCAGTTTTCGTTTCCTATTACACCAATCGAGTCAATGCGCCTAATCTTGACGTTTTTCTGGCTACCTCCAGAGATGGCGGAAATACATTTACCAACACTCGCATAACGACCACTTCATTCAGTGTGGCAGGGCTAACCTTGATCGGAGACTACATTGGCAATGCCGTTGTCCCGCAGACAGACCGTCTTGTAACGGTTTGGACAGACACCCGAACCGGAACTGAAAACATTTGGTTTGACGATAACCAATAACCCTTAGATTTCAAATTTTGAAACAAAGTGAATTAAAAACACCTTACCAGCCGAAGCCAATAAGGTGTTAGTTAAATGAAGAGAGAGCATCCAACCGCTATCTTAAGAAGTTAAATCCAACACGATTTAAGGATAATAACCAAGAGGATATAGAGCACCAAGATTGCCGTTGTAGAAGTCCACGCACCGCAAATAGCTGGACCTGCGCATCCACTCATAGCTTTAGCCCTCCTTTATTTGTCGTCACTTTAATATATGTGTAAATACACTCTGTGACCGGGCGTTTAGGTAAATAGAAAAATCCCCGCCCACCGTTATGAACTGACCCCAAAACGTTAAACACAGACAGACTTAGGCTGCTACAGAGGACTGAATGCGTTATTCTACCGGCGACAGTCCTCTGAGCTTTTGTTTGGTTCTTCGATAGTTGTAATAGTATATATATTGATGTAGTTCTTGAATGAAATGTTCAATGGATTCAAATTCTTGTATGTAAAGAAGTTCCTTCTTTAAGATTCCAAAGAAATTCTCTATCACGGAGTTATCCAGGCAATTCCCTCGGCGTGACACACTTTGTGTGACTCCTCTCTCAGGAGAGCATATACCGATAGCGCTTTTGTTGATATTGCCACCAATGATCAGAGTGCAGAATGAAATTGTGTTGCTCTGGTAGCTTCTGTCATATGATTGATTGGAGTCATTTTGCGAATCTCTCTGGTCATGGTTCGGTATCCTGCTCGACATTATAATTCATCATTAAATAAACGCCTCATTTCTGTTTTCACATCGGCGTACTTATCAGGCTTGTTCCACTTTTTCACATGATAATAGTAAGTGCTTCGAGGAATGCCTGCAATGTTGACAAGCTCTTTCACGTTAAATTCATGCCTTAGCTCGTAAATCACATGAGCTTTGTCGTAGTTTGTAATGAGTTTTTTTTCTGCACTAAGGCATTCATTTTTTTTAGGTACGTAACCTCCATACGAAGGCGTCGGTTTTCCTTATTCAGCTCGTCTATAACACTTTCATTTGCCTCCACTTCTTTCTGTGGCTCTTTATTAGCTGTACGTCTACTTTTTCACAGGAGCTTTATAACTCAAATGGTTCTCATGCATATCTTCTAATATGTACTGCTTTTGTTCTCCAGTAAAAGTTCTGTGCCATACTTACGTGCTGCTTCATTCTCAGACAGCACCCCTCAAGTACATCTTTAGCAACTTTAATTCATATTTCTTCGCTGTATTTAACCATAAAGTAAAATCCGCCCCCTTTCTTCTTAGCGGATTATACCAAGTGTTTAAGATTTGGGGTGCGGTTCAGTTAAGGTTGCAGGGATTGGCCTTGCTTACGTTTAAGCCCTCCAACTCACATCCTTTAGTTGAATAACCTGACTATGTGACTGAACAGTCACAGTAACAATAAACAAAAACTAGCTGCAATGATTAAAGTACCATTTTTCAGTATTTTAATCATTTATTCTAAAAAGAGAGCATGAATATTAATAGTAAAATAATCTTTCTCTTTGTCCTACACTAACTAAACTTTCATACTTTATAAAAGTTCTAACGTCTGCAAATTGTTTAAACTGCTCAAATAATTTTATGCATCTAATGAAAAAGGATTCTTTGTTATTGGCTAATGATTTAGATAACACGTCTAGCAGGTATTTGAAGCCATAAGAGTAATTGCCTCTGTTCAAGTAGTATTTAGCAAGTTCATATTTAAAACATGTTGTTTGCTCTGGTACTACCTGATGAGTATACATATCCGATGATGGCTGTTGTACAAAAGAATCAATAATCATTTCAAACCGTTTAAGTATATCATTGACGTCTAACTGAAATCGGTTAGCAGCTATCATAACGTTCAATAGCTTCGAAAGTTTTTCACTTTCCATAGTATGTGCTGTTTCAGCTATGTATTCAACATAATCTGGAAGCACACTTATATCTCCTGACAGGAGCTTATTAACATAAATATTGCATCTCGCCCAATTCTGATACAATTTAACCCAATAAAGGGTATTGTCATCAGTTTCTTTGACCCAATCCAAGTCTGCGTAGGCATATGTATATTGTAGAGCTTGCTGGTAATCGCCTTGGGCATCACAGACACTTGCACACAGCAGGTCAGCATAGGTGATATACACAAACATCGGACGGCTTAGCTTCATAGCAGCATCGTTGCATTCTTTGTTCTTCTGTTGATGTTTCCAAGTGTACTGAATTTCTGCTTTAGCTCTCATTATCCTTGCTATTTCATCAACCTTGTCCCATTTGCTTAAAGACCTGTATACGTTTGCTAAGTCCTTTAAAGCATCAAGTTGTTCTAACTCGTCTAGACGCTCAATATAGGGCTCAAACAGTGTTGCTACCCTTAGGTTACGACTTTGATCGTCACCAATCTGGATCGTGAACATGCGATACTGACAAATCGCCAAACGTTCAGAGTGCTGATATTTCTCACTTCTGCCACGTTTTCATAGAGTATCAGCGCGGCATCATGCCGTCCCTGTGCCAATAATTCCTCTGCAATGTCAAATAGCTTGGGCGAATACAGTAAATTATCCATGATGACTCCCACCACTCGACGGATCACACCAAGCTTGTCCAACTCCGCACAGCGATATAAAAATGGCTCAATTCGCCTCATATTCGGAGGATGGTCGATGATGTAGTTTTCTACGAACAAGTCGTAAAAGTAGCCTTCTGGTAAACCCATGGCCTCAGTAATTCGATCCAGTTGGTTAACAGACAAAGGCTTGTTTCCTGTCACGATAGCACTTACTGCTCCCCTATTCATATCCGCAATATGACCAAATTGTGTTAAACTCAAACCCTTTTGTTGTAGATATCTATCTAATTCAGCTCGAATCGTAGGTGTATGCTTCATTCCATAGCCACCCTTCGAATAAAAATTCCATAATTTTTAAAAACACACTTCATTTTTCACCATAATTGACCCATATGTCAATATATTATGCAATTAATATAATTAATTAATTTTTCTCATTAGTTGACCACAAAAAAACTTACCACTAATCTTTTCTGCCGACAGAGAGTATGATTCTTTTCATTATATTTTTGCTGTATGTTGTTCCTAGTTTTTTAGCAATGAGTTTAGTGGAATTATGCGAGGATTTTTAGCCTAAGAGACAACGCAGGTTGTAGTTAATTTGCTATTGTGATAAACTGAATGTAATTTGATGACGGGAGTTGAACGGATACATGTAGGACTTTCTTGTTTTGAGATCTCGAAAAGAACGGACTCAGCGATTTGGCTAGGGTCGTTTTATTTCGTCTCTGCAAGAAAGGTCTGCATTTCGTTTGCGCTCCCTATCCGGACAATCATACGGCCCCTTGGAATGGGGTCTTATTTCCTTGTATGGATTAGAGCCGCAAGAAAGCACCTTTCTTGCGGCTCTTTTTTATTTCCACACGAAAGGATGATTGCCATGCCCGCCATTCAGGTAACCAATCTTACTTTTACCTATCCAGGTAGCTATGACCCCATATTTGAACATGTCCATTTTCAAATTGATACAGATTGGAAGTTAGGCTTTACAGGACGAAACGGTCGGGGTAAAACGACGTTCTTAAACCTGCTGCAGGGGAAGTACGAATACAGCGGTACGATCTCCACACCAGTGGCCTTTGATTATTTTCCGTTCCCCGTCGAACATCCAGAATATTTGACCTTAGATGTCGTCGAAGAGATCGTGCCAAACTATGAAAGCTGGAAGCTGATGCGCGAACTGAACCTGCTGAAGGTGTCGGAAGACGTGCTGTACCGGCCATTTGAATCGCTGTCCCAAGGAGAACAGACGAAGGTATTGCTAGCCGTGCTCTTCATCCAAGACAATCGATTTCTGCTCATCGACGAGCCGACCAATCATCTCGACCTGCATGCACGCAAGCTTGTTGCCGATTATCTGAATACGAAGCGCGGTTTTATCCTTGTTTCACATGATCGGGCTTTTCTCGACCGCTGCGTGGACCATATTCTTTCGATCAATAAAACGAATATCGAAATCCAAAAAGGCAACTTTTCCAGCTGGTGGACGAACAAAACTCGCCAGGATACATTCGAAATGGCACAAAACGAGAAGCTGTACAAAGACATACAGCGTTTATCCGCTTCTGCTAAACGTACTAGTAGCTGGTCTTTCGAGACCGAAAAATCGAAAAATGGCACACGAAATTCCGGTTCCAAGCTTGACAAGGGGTACGTCGGGCATAAGGCAGCCAAAATGATGAA
>NZ_JCAJRU010000151.1:0-13055 GCF_059447605.1 Paenibacillus sp. N119s
AGAAGTGAGCTCACCTTGCGGCCATTCAATTGTATTTTCCCTTGGGCCAGTCTGCCAACTACCTCTGGATATAGCTGGCGCTCCACGGATTGAATGGCTGCGGATAAGGATTCCGCTGTATCATGATCGTAAACCTCCACGACACGTTGGGCGATAATCGCACCAGTATCCATCCCCCCGTCCACAAAATGGACGGTGACTCCACTTACCTTCACCCCATAGGCCAATGCCTGTCCAACAGCATCCTTCCCTGGAAATGCCGGAAGCAGGGACGGATGAATATTAATGATTTTCCCAGCGTACGCATCAACCATAACACTGGATAACAAACGCATGTAGCCTGCCAGCACAACGAGATCAATCGATTTCTGCTCCAGCAAAGCCACTAATTCACGCTCATAGTCTTCTCGGGTAGGGTATTCCTTAGGGCGAAAAGTATGACAGACAATTCCAGCTTTTTGTGCTCTAGCTACAGCAGGAGCCGCAGGCTTGTCACAGACGAGCAGTTCTACCGAGGCCCCGCCCAGTTCACCCCGCGCAGCCGCATCCACCAAAGCCTGAAAGTTCGTCCCTTCGCCTGATGCAAAAACAGCAATCCGATAATTGCTCATTATACCTCGGCTCCCGTAAAGGTCACGATAGAGCTGCCTTCCGTTACTTTTCCGATCACATACGCAGCTTCACCCTGTTCCTTCAGAACTTCCAGTGCGGTCTGTGCATGCTCTGCACCGACAACAATCACCATTCCAATCCCCATATTGAAGGTGGTGAACATGTCTTTGTTGGAGATTTCGCCTTTTTCCTGCATGAGCTGGAAGATTGGCAGAATCGGCCAAGCGCCGTACTGTATATCCACATTAACGTGATCCGGTAACACTCTAGGGATATTTTCAATAAAACCGCCACCAGTGATATGCGCCATGCCTTTTACTTTTACTTTATCCAGCAATGCCAACACAGATTTTACATAAATTTTCGTCGGCTCCAGCAATACATCGCCCAGTCTGCCGTTCAAGCCCTCGATTTCATCATGCAAATCATAGCCTTCCTGTTCCAATAACAGCTTGCGAACCAGGGAAAAGCCATTACTGTGAACTCCACTGGAAGCCAGTCCGATTACAGTATCTCCAGGAGCAATGGAACTGCCATTAATGATTTTGCTCTTATCTACAATGCCGACTGTGAATCCGGCAATATCATATTCACCCTCGCTGTACATTCCCGGCATTTCTGCAGTTTCACCACCGACCAATGCACACCCCGATTGATGGCAGCCCTCTGCAATACCCGCGACAATCGCTTCGATTTTCTCAGGTATAACCTTGTCGCAGGCGAGATAATCGAGAAAAAAGAGCGGCTCCGCGCCCCCGACGACAATGTCGTTTACGCACATCGCAACTGCATCAATACCGATGGTGTCATGGCGATCCATTGCGAAGGCAAGCTTCAGCTTCGTGCCGACACCGTCAGTACCGGAAACGAGTACAGGCTCCTCGTACTTATCTTTATTCAAACCGAACAACGCACCGAATCCGCCCAAGTCCGTGAGCACTTCCGGACGGAAGGTACGTTTGACGTGCTTTTTCATCCGTTCTACTGCTTCATTACCGGCAGCGATATCTACCCCTGCGTTTTTGTATGCTTCGGACATTCATGAACACTCCTTCAAATGATTGACCCTCCTAAGTCCTCCCTAGCAGGGAGGATTCCATGGGGTTGCTCCCCCTGGACCCCTCAAGAGTCGGTCAGATGCGTAGGATTGGGTGCTGCTTGGTGGTGATTCGTGCTGTGAGTCGCGTGTTTTCCATTGTCATTCGCGGGCCAGCCCGCAAATGACAATGACACGCTTTGGTGCGTGGCCGCCTTTGATAATGGCGGCGAGGGCACATCCCGGGCTATTTGCTTTGCAAAGGCGGGGACGTGCCGGGCAAAGAAGTGAGCAGCGCCAACGGGCGGCTTACTTCTTTGCCCCTTAGGCAGGCAGCTTCGCCCTGCCTGCTGCCTGAGCCTCGCTTCGCTGGCTCAAGGACGGCTTTACAGCCGCCCGTTAAAAACTCATGGCATGAAATAGTTATGCCATGAGTTTTTAACGGCCTTACCTATCCTCTTCCATGTGGGAACGGAAGAGGTACAGGCACTGCTGTAAAGTGATGCACACCTGAGGAACGCAGCGGGTGGAAGGATTCTGGAGAAGCACAGCGATCGTAAGAACCTTCCACCCGCGGAGTGGCCCCCTCAGAACCGTCATTCCATTCCTCCCCATGCACCTCTATACCTCTTTTGTTCCCTATTCTCAACAACTACACCCGAACTTTTCTTCACCTTTGAAATCTACCTGAGTCGGATAATCGTTATCGAAACAAGCCAGGCACAAACCGCCCTTGTAATCCTGCTCGTTATTTCCGCCTACCGCGGCAATCAACCCCTCGGCGCTCATAAAGTAAAGCGAGTCAGCGTTAATCTCTTGGCGAATTTCCTCAACGGTTTTGGACGAAGCGATCAGTTCCCGACGGTCCGGTGTGTCGATACCGTAGAAGCACGGGTTTTTGAAAGGCGGCGAGGTAATACGTACATGTACTTCCAACGCGCCCGCATCCCGCAGCATATTTACGATTCGACGAGACGTGGTGCCTCGAACGATAGAGTCGTCGATCATAATGACCCGTTTACCCTCAACCACACGGCGTACAGCGCTCAGCTTCATTTTTACACCTTGCTCGCGCAGTTCCTGACTCGGTTGAATGAAGGTTCGACCAGTATATTTATTTTTAATCATGCCCAGCTCATAAGGGATGCCTGTTTGCTCTGCATAACCAATTGCAGCCGAAATACTGGAATCCGGTACACCGGTAACCAAATCAGCATCGACAAAAGCCTCCAACGCCAGTTGGCTGCCCATCCGTTTGCGTGCAGCATGAAGATTAGCCCCGTTCAAATCACTATCAGGACGAGCAAAATAAATATACTCCATCGCACACAGCGCTTTACGCTGCTTCTCTTCGGTATAACGGTCTTCATGCAGTCCATTTTTATCCAGAACGAGCAGCTCACCTGGCTCGATATCGCGCAACAGCTCTGCACCAATCGTTTCCAAAGCGCATGATTCGGATGCAAACAGATATGCATCTCCCAATCTGCCCATCGTCAATGGACGCAAGCCGTTGGGATCAGAAGCCACAAGCAGCTTGTCATTGGTCATAATAAGGAATGCAAACCCACCGACAATACGTTTTAATGCATCTTTGGCAGCCTCCACTAAATCCTTGGACGACCGTGCGATCAAATGAGCTACTACTTCGGTATCGCTGGTCGTTTGAAAAATAGACCCACCCTGCTCCAGCTCATGCCGGATTTGCAAAGCATTCACGATATTTCCGTTTGTCGCTACCGCCAGATCACCATCACGATACTTGAACACCAAAGGTTGTGCATTCGTCAGCTTACTGTCTCCACTTGTCGAGTAGCGCACATGCCCTATGGCAATATCGCCTGTCAACGAAGCCAGCAAATCTTTATTAAATACTTCTTTGACAAGTCCCATCCCACGATGATAATGGAATTCGTCGCCACTGCTCACACAGATCCCTGCGCTTTCCTCACCGCGATGCTGAAGCGCATGTAAGCCGTAGTAGGCTAAGGAAGCGGCATCGGAGTGTCTGTACACTCCGAACACGCCGCATTCCTCTTTTAATTTATCAAACAGCCCCTCTTTACCAGAGCCCTCATTATAATAATCTCCAGTCCACAACGTCCGTGCTGTTATTTCATCAGACATGGAATGACATCCTCCCAGATTTGCTTCAAACTAGCAACTGCCTCGTTCAAAGCGGGTTGTCCGTTCACCTCAACTGTCAATTGTGATCCTTCAACTTTTCCCAATACGGTAACTGGCACTTCCAATCCACGCAGATGTGCCTCCAGCGCAGACGCTTGATCTGGCGATGCGGATAACAAAATGCGGGATTGACTTTCGCTGAACAACGCATGGTCAGGACGCAAAGACGTTTCTACGTTGACCTGTGCTCCCAATCCGCCGCTAATTCCAGATTCGGCAAGCGCTACAGCCAATCCGCCTTCTGCGAGGTCATGTGCGGATTGTACCAATCCGGCCTGAATCGCTCCCAGTACTGCGGTCAGCAGTTTTTTCTCTACATTCAAATCCAGCTCAGGCGGACGTCCTTCGGATACACCGTGCACGACAGCCTGGAACTCACTGCCTCCCAGCTCAGCCTTCGTCTCTCCCACCAGGAAAATGACGTCGCCTTCAGCTTTGAAGCCTTGTGTCGTAATATGATCAGTATCATGTACCAGACCGACCATGCCGACTACAGGCGTTGGATAAATTGCACCTTTGGCATTCTCGTTGTACAAGCTGACATTTCCGCCGATGACAGGAGTATCCAGCACACGACAAGCTTCTGCCATACCGTCAACGGCTTTTTCCATTTGCCAGAAAATATCCGGCTTTTCAGGGTTACCGAAGTTGAGATTGTCTGTAATCGCCAACGGTTCGCCGCCAGAGCATACAATGTTACGTGCGGCTTCGCTGACTGCAATCCGTCCGCCTACCTCAGGATCCAGATATACATAACGTCCGTTACAATCCGTGGTCATCGCAAGTCCCTTACGGGTGCCGTGTACAGTCACTACAGCCGCATCTGAGCCCGGACGAACAGCCGTACTAGTGCGAACCATGTAATCATACTGCTCGTATACCCATTTCTTGCTGGCTACACTTGGCGATGAAAGCACCTTTTTCAGCGCACCGTTCAAATCGGTCACTTCTGGGTAACGCAATGTGTCAACAGCAGCATTTTGCTCATAATAAGCTGGAACTTCGGAAGGCTTGTCATAGATCGGGCACTCGTCTACCAGCGCCGTCACTGGCATATCACCCACCACTTCACCGTGATGGAACAAACGCAAACGTCCATCATCCGTTACCTTGCCGACCTTGGCACAAATAACGCCCCAACGTTCGAAAATTTCAAGCGCCTGTGCTTCATCCTTAGGCTCCACTACGAACAGCATCCGTTCTTGTGATTCGGACAGCATCATTTCATAAGGGGTCATACCCTCTTCACGTTGTGGTACCTGATCCAGATACAGCTCAAGACCGTTGCCCGCCTTGCTTGCCATTTCGGCACTGGAGCAGGTAAGTCCCGCTGCGCCCATATCCTGAATACCCAGTACAATACCGCTGTCGATCAGTTCGAGACATGATTCCATAACCAGCTTCTCCATAAATGGATCGCCTACTTGAACCGCAGTCCGATTCGCTTCGGATTCCTCGGTCAGCTCAACAGAGGCGAAGGTTGCTCCGTGAATCCCGTCACGACCTGTCGGCGGGCCCACATAAAACACCGGATTGCCGACCCCTTTTGCCACACCGCGCTGGATTTTATCATGGTCAATCAGTCCAACACACATGGCATTGACGAGCGGATTACCCTCATAGCTTTCATCAAATACAACTTCGCCGCCTACGGTCGGAATACCGATACAGTTTCCATAGCCTGCAATACCGGATACCACATGCTCAAACAGATATTTCACACGGTCGCTCTCCAGCTTGCCAAAACGCAAAGAGTTCAGCACCGCAACAGGTCTTGCACCCATGGAGAAAATATCACGGATAATGCCGCCTACCCCAGTCGCTGCCCCTTGAAAAGGCTCCACAGCGGATGGATGGTTATGACTTTCGATTTTAAATACAACCGCTTGGTTGTCTCCAATATCTACAATCCCTGCTCCTTCACCGGGTCCCATCAGAACTCGCGGACCGCTCGTCGGGAAACGTCTCAGCAACGGCTTGGAGTTTTTGTAAGCACAATGCTCTGACCACATCACACTGAACACGCCGATCTCCGTATAATTCGGCTGACGCCCCATGAATTCACAGATCAGCGCATATTCACTGTCCGACACACCCATCTGCTGATACAGTTTATGTTCGGCAACCTGCTCTGCCGTCGGTTCCTTAGCGGACACTTGCTGCGCCATGACGATCCCTCCAAGCATTCAAAATAGATGTAAACATACGTTTGCCGTCATCCGTGCCAAGCAATGCGTTCACCGCACGTTCCGGGTGGGGCATCATGCCAAGCACGTTACCTTGTTCATTACAAATCCCTGCAATATCGGTCACGGAACCGTTGGGATTATCTTTATACGTAAATACGATCTGATTGTTCGCCTGCAAACGAGCCAGCGTCTCATCATCACAGTAATAGTTACCTTCACCATGTGCGATCGGAATAATGATCTCTTCACCAGCAGCATAGTCTCTTGTAAAAGGCGTTTGGTTATTCGCAACCTGCAACACCGTATCCCGGCATAGGAATTTCATCGACATATTACGGCGCAAAGCTCCTGGCAATAGCCCGGCTTCGGTCAAAATTTGAAAACCGTTGCAAATCCCCAAAATATATTTGCCTTCGGCAGCCGCCTTGGCTACTTCCTTCATCACCGGGGCAAACCGGGAAATCGCACCGCAGCGCAGATAATCCCCGTAGGAGAAGCCTCCCGGAACAAGAATACAATCGTAAGGTGACAGATCCGTTGCAGTATGCCACACATAATCGACAGGTTCACCGACCGTGTCCTCTATCGCCTTATAGCAGTCAATATCACAGTTGGAGCCCGGAAAAACCAGAACTGCAAATTTCATGGAATCAGCCCTCCAGTTCGTAGCGGTAGTCTTCAATGACCGTGTTGGCCAACAGCTTTTCACACATCTCGATGATGCGTTTCTCTGCACTCTCGCGGTCTGTTGTATCCAGATTCAGTTCCATATACTTACCAATTCTGACGCCTTCCACTTCTCCGAAACCCATAGAATGCAGTGCGCCCTGCACCGCAACCCCTTGCGGGTCCAAAACGCTTTGCTTAATCGTGACATAGACCGTTGCTTTCATCATGTTCCTTCAGTTCCTCCTCCGAATGAGTGAATCCTATTGGTTGAATTATGATTACTATTTACTGTGCCGTCAGACGCCGCCAAATATCCGTATATCTTGCAGTTGTTTCTTCTACGACCTCAGCAGGCAATGGAGCAGGCTTGCTATTCTTGTCCCAACCGGAAGATGCCAAATAGCTTCGCACCGGCTCCTTGTCCATGCTGTCAATCTCCACATCCAGCTCATACTTCTCCTGTGCCCAGAAACGAGATGAGTCCGGGGTGAAAATTTCGTCAATCAAAATCACCTTGCCATCAACAAGACCAAACTCAAACTTGCAATCCGCTAAAATGATTCCCCGCTTTTCGCAGAAAGCACGCGCAAATTCGTACAATGCCAAGCTTTTTTCCTCAAGCTCACCGGTTAGCTGGGCCCCGACCAGCTCTTTCATTTGGTGAAGGGAAATGTCCTCATCGTGACCGACATCGTTTTTGGCAGCCGGTGTAAATAAAGGCTTGGGAAAACGTTCATTCTTACGTAGCCCCTTGGGCAATGGAATACCGTTCACCTCACCGGTCTGCTCATACTGACGCCAGCCGCCTCCGGTAATATATCCACGCACCACACACTCGATGTCGATGCGTTCAGCCTTTAGCGTGACCATGATCCGGTCCTTTAGCAGCTCTTTATGCTGTTCGTCGATGACATGTCCGAGCTTATCTACATCGGTATGCACGACATGGTTCTCCAGCAGGTCTTTCGTCTGTTCAAACCAGAAAGCACTGAGCTTGTTCAATACATTTCCTTTTTCCGGTACGGGCGGCTCCAACACATAATCAAAAGCCGAAATCCGGTCCGTCACGACAATCAGAAAATGTTCTCCGAGATCATACAACTCACGCACTTTGCCTTTGTACAAGAGCGGCGCATGAATCAGACCTTCGGCGGTAGACAATGACATTTACAACTTCCTCCTCTTGAAAGAGTTTGCTCTTTGAACCTTTGCCCCTCCCAAATCAACCTTCCCCCTCCTAAATCCTCCCCTCAGGGAGGACCCCCAGGGCTGCTGCCCTCGGGACTCCCGCAAGGGTTGGCTGGTGAGCAAGGGATGACGAGTTGTTGGAGCTGTAGTGCTGGCAAGCGCGTTCCGCTGGATGAAGGTTGTTGGCACAAGCCTCATCCAGCAACGCTTTTACGTTGGTGCGAACGGGTGGCTCAAGGCTTCGCTTCTTGAGCCTTGCGCGTTCCTGGAAGGACTGCGGGCTGTTTGCTGCGCAAATTCGGCAGTCCTTTCAGGAACATTGTCTTGCGATGGAAAAGCAGTGGAACACGGCTTTTCTATCGGTCTTGGGGAGGTGCGGCATCTTATGTGCCGCACCTCCCCTAGTTCTGCTCTCACATGAAGGTTGGTGCTGGAAGCAGCGGAGCGGACGGAATCGTTCTGGAGAAGCGTTAGCGCTTGCCTTTGCCCCCTGGATTCCAACCTTTACAGGTTGTCCAATCCAGGAATCCAGGGGCAACAGCAAGCGGAAGAATGATCCGTACGCGCAGCAGTCTCATCACGCTCCTGATCCGCTCCAAGCCCCAACCTTCCCTCTTACTCCCCTAATCCCAGCTTTTTAAAGATCGTATCCACGTTCTTCAAATGCCAAGCCGGGTTGAACGCATCCTCGATTTCATCTGGACTGAGCACGGCGGTAATTTCCGGAGTCGCCTCGACAATTTCGCGGAACTGGCGTTGCTCTTCCCATGCCTGCATAGCACGCGGCTGCACAGTATCGTACGCTTTTTCACGGCTGAAGCCCTTATCGATCAGCTTCGTCATAATACGGCCAGAGAATGGTACACCATACGTACGCGCCATATTGCGCTTCATATTTTCAGGGAAGACCGTCAGATTTTTCACGATATTGCCAAAACGGTTCAGCATGTAGTTCAACAGCATCGTTGCATCTGGCAGAATGATACGTTCTACAGAAGAATGCGAAATGTCGCGCTCATGCCACAGCGTTACATTCTCATACGCCGATACCATATGCCCGCGAATCACACGTGCCAGACCGGAGATGTTTTCACTTCCGATCGGATTGCGTTTATGCGGCATTGCAGAAGATCCTTTTTGACCTTTGGCGAAGGCTTCTTCCACCTCACGGAATTCACTCTTTTGCAGTGCACGGACTTCTGTAGCAAACTTGTCCAACGATGTGGCGATCAATGCCAACGTGGCCATATATTCAGCATGACGATCACGCTGGAGCGTTTGTGTAGAAATCGGAGCAGGCTTGGTGCCGAGCTTGCGGCATACGAATTCTTCCACAGCAGGATCGATGTTGGCGTATGTTCCGACTGCACCAGACATTTTTCCGTATTGTACCTGATCGGCAGCATGGCGGAAACGTTCCAGATTCCGCTTCATTTCTTCGTACCACAGGGCCATTTTCAGTCCGAATGTGGTTGGCTCAGCATGCACTCCATGTGTACGTCCCATCATCGGTGTGTGCTTGTAAGCCAATGCCTTTTCCTTCAAAATTTCAATAAAATTCAGAATATCCCGTTCCAGAATTTCATTCGCCTGCTTTAGCAGATAGCCCAATGCCGTATCAACCACGTCTGTGGAGGTTAGACCGTAATGTACCCATTTGCGCTCGTCGCCAAGACTTTCGGACACCGTGCGGGTAAAAGCAATAACATCATGTCTTGTCTCCTGCTCAATTTCATAGATCCGTTCAATGTCAAAACTTGCATTTTTGCGTAGAGCCACGGTATCTTCTTTCGGGATAACCCCTAATTCTGCCCATGCTTCACAGGCACACAGTTCTACTTCCAGCCAAGCCTTAAATTTATTTTCTTCCGTCCAAATCGCTCTCATTTCCGGTCTGCTATAGCGTTCGATCATAACTATTTATTCCCCCAAATATTGGTTTGATCAATCCATTCCAGCGCTTGTTCCGTATCCTGGCACAATAGATTAATATGTCCCATCTTTCGGCCTGGCTTGGCTTCACTTTTTCCATACAAATGCAGCTTCGGAACAACATTCAATCTTTCAGCCTCAGCGTCTGATTGTCCGAAACGCCGAATCACGTCCTCCAAATGCTCACCCAGTACATTGACCATCACAACCGGAGTCAGCAGCTTCGTGTTGCCCAGTGGCAAACCGCAAATCGCACGTATATGCTGCTCAAATTGCGATGTCGCGCATCCCTCCATCGTGTAGTGACCGGAGTTATGGGGTCGTGGTGCCAACTCATTAACGTATAATTGTCCTTCTTCGGTGACAAACATCTCCACAGCGAGCAGTCCTACCGCACCCAATGACTCCGCCACAGCTAGCGCCAATTTGCGTGCTTCCTCCTGGACAGGTTCAGGTACACGCGCGGGTACAATCGACGTGTGCAAAATGTTGTTTACGTGAATGTTCTCTGCAGGTGGAAAGGCTTTGGCTTCACCGTTCGTACTGCGAGCTACAATCACTGAGATCTCACAGCGAAAACGGATGAACTGTTCCAACACCAGTTCCACACCGCCTCCAGCCAGTTGTTCGTAGGCATCCTTGGCCTGCTCTGTTTGGCGAATGACCACTTGGCCCTTGCCATCATAACCGCCGACTGCTGTTTTGAGCACACACGGAACACCCAGTTCAGCTACCGCTCGAACCATATCAGCAGAACTGCTGATTTCGCGATATGGAGCGACAGGAACACCAGCTGCTTCAATAGAACGTTTTTCCCGCAGACGATGTTGTGTCGTGTACAAAAGGCTGCTGCCCTGCGGTACACTCGATTCCTGTTCCAAAAGCTCGGCTACACCCGCATCCACATTTTCAAACTCATACGTGATCACATCACACCGTCCAGCCAACTCTCTGGCCGCGCGCTCATCATCGTAGGCAGCACGGATTTGTTCGGATACCTGTCCACACGGACTATCTGGTGTAGGGTCCAGCGTTACGAAGCGATAGCCTAGGTTTGTTCCTGCCAGTACAAGCATTCTTCCTAATTGCCCGCCTCCCAAAATCCCAACTACTGTACCAGGAGGGCGGATACGGCCTGTGAGTTCACTTGCTTCATTCATAGCGAGTCACTGCCTTCCAGTACCTCGTCACGGATACGCTCGCGTCTTGCCAAAACCCGCTGACTTATCTTTTCGTCAAAGGCACCTAAGATTTGTGCGGCCAGCAGCCCTGCGTTGGTAGAGCCTGCCTTACCGATTGCCACAGTGGCAACTGGAATACCACCCGGCATCTGCACAATGGAGAGCAGGGAGTCCAGACCATTCAGAGCCTTCGACTGGACAGGCACACCAATCACTGGCAAGGATGTCTTTGCAGCCACCATACCCGGCAGATGCGCAGCCCCACCCGCTCCAGCGATAATGACCTTTAGTCCGCGTCCAGCGGCCTCCTCTGCAAAACGAAACATTAAATCCGGTGTACGATGGGCTGAAACTACTTTTTTCTCATATCCGATTTCAAGCTCGTCCAGCACAGCACATGCATGTTGCATGGTGTCCCAGTCTGATGTGCTGCCCATAATGACAGCGACCTGCACTGACATGTCCTTCACTCCCTGTTTATCAATAAGCGCCAAAAATCCGGCACTCGAAAATAACGTTATTTTCAAGACACCGGACTACGAAAAAACAAACGACAGAGCCTCTTAAAGGCATGCCAAAAGCAAGCCTGTTCCACCGCATCCAATGCGGCTTCAGCCGTATGTCTCCCGTAGTCCGGAAATTTAAGGTTTCCAGGTAGAAACTTCCGGGCCATATCCCCGGCATTATACGAGTTAGGATTGTGCTTACTCCATACCAAACGATATACTTTTCCAGCATCATCGTGATGGGTTTCTGCTCCAACATGTGTACCTAATTAAATTGTACCTAAAGTTCATTTTTTATCGACAATACACTTCATAGTTTAACAATTCCCTACACCCTATGTCAACTTGAAAACGAACATTGTTATAATGATGCAATTAAATGTTCGTGTTTAACAAAAACATGACCCTTAATATGCACACCTCAGGACTATTGTATTACATTTAGCTATCTCTCTGCCTACACTGATAACAGCCTGTAATACATCTGACTCACAAAAATAAAAAGCCGGCACTACCTGTACAGGTAGTGATCCGACTTTTACTTTTTTACTCCGTTATTTTACAACCAGCACAGGGATGCGCGCATGCTGCACCACGTTGTGACTTACGCTACCCAATACAAATTCACGAATACCACCCAAACCGCGACTGCCGATCACAATTACATCGAAGCCATTCTCATTGGCATAGTCCAAAATGACTTCGGCTGGCGAACCTTGAATCAGCTCCACCTTGGCATCTACACCTTGCTCAGCAAGCCGCTTTTTAACCTCATCCGTAGTTTGCTCAGCCAAATCATAATATTCTTTATTCACCGAAGCTGGAATTGGAGCCAAACCTTCGCCCATAAAAATCCGTGGGAAATCGAATGCTGTTACGACCTCAAGCTGCGAGGAGGGTGATGCCTTTACCAATTCAGCCGCCTTCAATAAGGCTTTGTTGGATGCATCCGAACCGTCATAAGCAAGCAACACTTTTGAAAATAGCATAATACGCACCTCTTCCGAATTCAGTTTGTTAAAGCAAAAAACGAGAATTATGTATTCCTGTGGTTGTTCACTTCATTACACCCTGTGATAGCCGAGAGAAAATAGTCTTCTCAATCCTCATTAAACTTACCTGTGAGAAGCTAAACTCCAGCCTTACCGTAAAAAATATCCATAGAGCAATGCGTTAATGAATAGCAACGCAGGAATACCTAATTTAAAGCTCATATGACGTGTTTTATGGCGTTTACGGTACATCGCAATGAGTACACCCAATGCCCCGCCGATCAGGGCCAGCAAAAATAATGTCCGTTCAGGTACACGATCACGGTGTTTACGTGCTCTCTTTTTATCCTCCGACATTACCAGATAGCCTACTGCATTGATGAACAGCAGCCATACCAACAAGCCTGTCTGCAATGTCTCTCCTCCTTTTGCACACCGTACCCGTTTCAGGTATTAGGACTGATATAGGACTCTCTCCTTCATTATAACCTTACCCCTTTTATAGAAACAACGCCTTCTCTGATTGGGAAAACGTTTTTGCGGAAATAGTAACGGGGTAGTAA
>NZ_JCAJRU010000152.1:0-12957 GCF_059447605.1 Paenibacillus sp. N119s
GGACGTCATCAATCTGGATGAGACTGCTTCCTATAAGGAAGATGTCTCAAACCTGGAGCCTATGGCTGGGCCAAACCATCTTGCCTACGTCATCTACACATCGGGTACGACAGGCAAGCCAAAGGGAACACTGATCGAGCACAAAAATGTAGTCCGCTTGCTCTTTAATGATAAAAATATGTTTGACTTCGATGCTCAGGATACGTGGACGCTGTTCCATTCGTTCTGTTTCGACTTCTCTGTATGGGAAATGTACGGGGCGTTGCTGAACGGAGGTCGTCTGGTCATCGTTCCATCGCTGACCGCGAAGAGCCCAGAGCGTTTCTTGCAATTGCTTAAGGACCAAAAGGTCACCGTCTTGAACCAGACGCCGACATACTTCTACCAGTTGCTACAGGAAGAACTTAGTCATCGCGCGGCGGAATTGAGCCTCCGCATGATTATCTTTGGTGGAGAGGCATTGAGCCCGGCCTTGCTCAAGGACTGGAGAGCGAAATATCCGCAAGTGCAGCTCATCAATATGTATGGCATCACGGAAACGACCGTCCATGTGACGTATAAGGAAATTACAGAACTGGAAATTGAACAGGGCCGCAGCAATATCGGTATCCCGATTCCGACACTGCGTGCGTACATTCTGGATGAACAATGCCGTCCACAACCGATTGGTATTCCGGGTGAACTCTATGTGGCAGGCGAAGGGCTGGCACGTGGCTACCTGAACCGACCGGAATTAACGGAAGAGAAGTTTGTAGCTCATCCGTTTGAAGCGGGCGAGCGTATGTACCGCTCAGGTGACTTGGCACGCTGGCTGCCGGACGGCAGCATGGAGTATCTCGGACGGATTGACCATCAGGTTAAAATTCGGGGTTACCGCATTGAGCTGGGCGAAGTGGAGGCGAAGCTGCTCCATGCTCCGTCTGTCAGAGAGGCCGTTGTGCTTGCCCGGGAGGATGGAAGTGGGCAAAAAGTGCTGGTCGGCTATTTCACTGCTGATCAGATGCTGACGGTGGGCGAATTGAGAACGGCCTTGGCTGCCGAACTGCCGGCTTATATGATTCCGTCTTACTTTATGCAATTGGAACAGATGCCGTTGACGCCAAATGGCAAGCTGGATCGCAAAGCGCTTCCGGCCCCAGAGGCCAATGTGCAGACTGGAGCTGTATATGAAGCGCCGAGAAACGCAGCTGAGGAGGCTTTGGCTTCCGTATGGCAAGGTGTGCTGGGAGCGCAGCAGATCGGTATCCATGATCATTTCTTCGATCTGGGTGGTGACTCCATTAAGGCAATTCAGGTATCCTCCAGATTGTTCCAGTCTGGATACAAATTAGAGATGAAGGATCTCTTCAAATATCCGACAATTGCTGAGCTAAGCCCGTATCTGCAAGTAGCTGGACGCACAGCAGAGCAGGGTGAGATCAAGGGTGCAGCGGAGTTAATGCCAATTCAGCGTTGGTTCTTTGAACGGCACATAGCAGAGCCGCATCATTACAATCATGCTGTCATGCTTCATCGGAAAGACGGCTTTGATGAGACTGCACTCCGGTTGACAATGGACCAAATTGCAATTCATCATGACGCACTGCGTATGGTTTTCCGGCATACAGAAGCTGGATACGCGGCTTGGAATCGGGGAGTTGACGAAGGTGAACTCTACACATTGGACATCGCTGATATGCGGCAGACAGATGACGAGGCAGCCGCTGTTCAAGCCCAAGCTGATGCCATTCAGGCGAGCTTCCACTTGGAAGATGGCCCTCTGTTCAAACTAGGCTTGTTCCATTGTAAGGATGGCGATCATTTGTTGATTGTCATTCATCACCTTTTGGTTGATGGCGTGTCATGGCGCATTCTGTTTGAGGACATTGCAACAGGATACGAACAAGCGTTGAATGGACAATCAATTGTTCTTCCGCAAAAGACGGATTCGTATCTTGTATGGTCCGAGCAAGCGGCGAAGTATGCAACAGGCCCTGCTCTGGACAAGGAACGTTCATACTGGCAGCAGATTGAGGAGACGGTTCTGGCTCCACTGCCAAAGGATCAGGATCAGGAGCCAGGCACCATTCGGGATACCGAGTCGGTTACGGTAACTTGGTCTGCTGAAGAAACCGACCTGCTGTTGCGACAAGCAAACCGGGCTTATCATACGGAGACGAATGATTTGCTCTTGACTGCTCTGGGAGCAGCTATTCAGCACTGGACAGGCATGGAGCAGGTTCTGGTTAACCTTGAAGGACATGGACGGGAAATGATCATACCAGATCTGGATATTACTCGTACCGTGGGCTGGTTCACCACCCAATACCCTGTTCTGTTGGACCTGCAAGATGGGCAGGAAGTATCTACCCGGATCAAGCGCATCAAGGAGAATTTGCGAGGGGTTCCACACAAAGGCATCGGCTACGGTCTGCTGAAGTATATGGCATCGGAAAATGGCGCTCGATTCAGCGTAGAACCGGAAGTTTCCTTTAACTATCTTGGACAGTTTGACCAGGACTTGGAGGGCAATGCTCTTAGCTTGTCTACACATTCAGTCGGTAAGGCGCTCAGTGATCACACGCCACAGCAATATGCTCTGGATGTGAATGGCATGATTGCCGAAGGCCAGCTATCGCTGACAATTACGTACAGCAACAGGCATTACCGTAAGGAGACGGTGAGTCGTTTTGCTGAATTATTACAGACAAGCCTTAGCGAGGTCATCCGGCATTGTGTGGCTCAGGAGCGTGCACAGCTTACGCCAAGTGACGTTCTGTTCCAAGGACTGACCCTGGAGCAGCTTGATCGACTCACAGCCCAGACGGCCCATATTGGAGAGATTGAGGATGTGTACAAGCTAACGGCAATGCAGAAGGGCATGCTCTTCCACAGCTTGCTGGAGCCGAACTCCTCTTCCTACTTTGAGCAGGCAACGTTTGAGCTGCGTGGCAGCTTTGATGTAGATACCTTCTTTAAGAGCTTCCAGGCTTTGGCGCAACGACATGCCATACTGCGTACCGGCTTTTACAACAATATCGCGGATGTACCACTGCAGGTTGTCTTTAAGCAACGGCCAATCCCTCTGAGCTACGTAGATTTACGTGCCGCTACGTTGCAGGAGCAAGAGGCCCGGATCCAGGCTTACACTGCTGAAGATATGGCTAAGGGATTCAGTTTGTCAGAAGATCCGCTGATGCGAGTGACTGTCTTGCAAAAGGAACAAAGCCACCTTGTATTGTGGAGCTTCCATCATATTGTCATGGATGGCTGGTGCATCCCGATCATTACACAGGAACTGTTCGATTATTATTCTGCCCTGCGTCAGCAAGTACAGCCTGTACTGCCGCCGGCTCAACCCTATAGTCGTTATATTGAGTGGCTTGATGCACAGGATGAACAAGAGGCTTCGACATATTGGAGTCAATATCTCGAAGACTATGACGGCAATACCGTATTGCCGGAAGCTAAAACGAAATCTCAAGCCAAAGAAGAAGGCTACGTTCTGAATGAGCATGTTCTCCATTTGGGTACAGATTTGACCCATAAAATGGATGTTGTCGCCAAGCGCAGTCATGTGACGGTCAACACACTCATGCAGACAGCCTGGGGACTGATTCTCCAGCGTTACAATGCCAGCTCGGATGTGGTCTTCGGCGGTGTTGTATCGGGTAGACCTGCTGAGATTGCAGGGATCGAAAATATGGTGGGTCTGTTCATTAATACAGTACCTATCCGTGTACAGTCATCCAAAGACGAGGCCTTTGTCGATGTGATGAAACGTACACAGGCACATTCGTTGGCTGGTCGTGCCTACGACACCTATCCGCTGTATGAGATTCAGGGGAAAACAAGCCAAAAGCAAGACCTGATTTCTCATATCATGATCTTTGAAAATTATCCGCTCGACGAACAGGTAGAACAGTCGGGTAATCAAACAGAGGATAATCTCGAAGTCGCCAACTTCGCCATGTTTGAGCAAACCAACTATGACTTTAACCTGGTTGTCATTCCAGGCGAGGACATTAAGGTCTGCATTCGCTACAATGCTTCGGTCTACGAGCAAGAAAGCATTGCGCGAATCGGAGGACATTTGTTGCAAATGCTCGATCAGGTAGCTACTCGTCCGCAAGCGACGATACAGGAACTGGAGATTGTAACACCAGAGGAACGGACAAACCTGCTAGACTGGGGCGGCAAGGCTCATGCTTATCCAAGTGATCAGGGGTTGCATACCTTGTTTGAGGAACAGGTGGCCCGTACGCCGGATAAGATCGCGGCAATAAGCGGCGACATCCAGATCACATATCGGGAGCTGAACGAGCAGGCGAATAGACTGGCTTCGACCTTGATAGCCCAAGGACTGCGGAGCGAACAAGTAGTGGGTCTGTTGGCGGATCGGTCAGTGGAACTGCTGGTTGCCATTATGGGCGTGCTCAAAGCGGGCGGAGCCTATGTACCGATTGATCCTGAATATCCGCAGGAGCGGATTCAGTATATTCTGAAGGACTCTGGGGCTGAGATTCTGCTCACACAAAGCCACCTGACGAAGCTAGCGTCCTTTGAGGGCATGGTTATGGAATTGGATTCTCCACACATCTACGGAACTGGAGTAAATAATCCTAATATTCCTGTGAGAGGCAACGATTTGGTGTATCTAATCTATACTTCGGGGACAACAGGAAATCCGAAGGGAACTATGATTAACCACAAAGGAATCGTGAACTACATCTGGTGGGCCAATAAAGTCTATTGTGCAGGGCAACCAACGGACTTCCCGCTGTATTCATCCATTTCGTTTGACTTGACGATGACATCAATGTTTACTCCGTTAATAAACGGAGGAATCGTACGGATTTATGATGGTATAGATAAAGCAGAGGTCGTTCAGCATATTTTGCGCGAAAATGCGGTGGATATTCTCAAGCTGACGCCGACGCATCTCAGTCTCATAAAAGACATGACCATTCCAGCGGAAAGTCGCATTCAGCAGCTCATTGTAGGTGGAGAGAATCTGACTACACATTTGTCCAAAACGATTACCGATCTTTTTGGTGGCAATATCAAAATCTACAATGAATACGGTCCAACTGAAACTGTCGTCGGCTGCATGATTCACCTGTACGATCCTGCGAAGGATACACGTGAGTCCGTTCCGATTGGGTTGCCATCCGACAACATATACATTCATATCCTGGATGAACAGCTTCGTCTCGTACCGTTAGGTGTGGAGGGTGAAATGTACATCGCCGGAGACGGAGTAGCCCGTGGATACCTGAACCGTCCGGATCTTACCGCAGAAAAATTTATTAGAAATCCGTTCGCTGCGGAAGGAAATATGTATCGGACCGGGGATTTGGCTCGTCGCCTTCCTAATGGAGACATTGAGTACATTGGGCGTATTGACCATCAAGTTAAAATCCGGGGCTATCGTATTGAGCTTGGTGAGATTGAGGCCAAGCTGCTGGATATGCCGCTTGTCGAGGAGGCTCTCGTTGTTGCATGGGCAGACGCCAATGGACAGAAGTCTCTGTGTGCTTACTTTGTAGCGGATCGGGAAATGTCTGTCAGCGAGCTGAGAAATGAACTGTCTGCCGAACTGCCTGCATACATGATTCCGTCTTACTTTGTCCAAATGGACGCAATGCCATTGACACCAAATGGCAAGCTGGATCGCAAGGCACTGCCTGAACCAAACTTGGGTGTGAAAGCAGGAGCTGCCTTTGCTGCTCCGCAGACGGATGTGGAAAACATTTTGGCTTCGATCTGGCAAGGTGTGCTCGGCGTGCCGCTTGTTGGCATACATGATAATTTCTTTGAACTCGGAGGCGACTCAATCAAATCGATTCAAGTCTCATCAAGACTTCTCCATGCAGGCTACAAACTGGAAATGAAGGATTTGTTCAGCTACCCAACAATTGCTGAACTGGCTCAGCGCGTTAGCACAGTCAGCCGAATTGCAGATCAGCGCGAAGTACACGGAACGGTAAAACTGGGGCCTGCCCAACGCAGATTTTTCGAAGAGCAGTCAACGGATCTGCATCACTTTAATCAGTCAGTTATGCTGTACCGACGTGAAGGCTTTAATACCGATGCACTCGCCGAGGTAATGCAGAAAATTGCAGAGCACCATGATGCGCTGCGACTGGTGTTCCGCCAAGGAGAGCAAGGAGTAGAAGCCTGGAACCGCAGCTTGGGTGAAGGTGAGCTGTATAGCCTTCAAATCCACGATCTGCAGGATGAAAAAGATCCGGCTTCGGCAATAGAAGCAGGTGCGGAAGCCATTCAGCGCAGCATTTCTCTGGAGGATGGGCCTCTCTTTAGACTGGGTCTATTCCGCTGCAAGGAAGGCGAACATTTGTTGATCGTTATTCATCACTTGGCTGTGGATGGCGTATCCTGGCGTATTCTCTTTGAGGATCTACAGGAAGGCTACGAGCAGGCAGCACGTGGAGAAGCGGTCAAGTTTCCACACAAGACGGATTCGTACCGTGCATGGGTTGACGGGATCACGCAATACGCCAACAGCCCGGCGGCTGAACAAGAACGCAGCTTTTGGGCAGAGGTGGAAGGAGAGGGATTTGCTCTTCTTCCAAAAGACAAGGTAGACATTGCTCTTCTCATAAAAGATAGCAAGGCTGTTACGGTAACGTGGTCGCCAGAAGAGACGGAGCAGTTCTTGAAAGAGGCAAACCGCACTTACAATACGGAAGTTAACGATCTGCTCCTGACAGCCCTAGGTATGGCCGTTCACGAGTGGACAGGGATCGAACGTGTAGGCATCGTGCTGGAGGGACATGGACGGGAGCCTGTTGTACCAGGCTTGGATATCACTCGCACAATAGGCTGGTTTACAAGTCAGTATCCTGTCGCCCTTGAGATGGGAGGCGAAATGGAGATCGGCGCTAGAATCAAGCGTATTAAGGAAGGTCTGCGTCGTATCCCGAACAAAGGTGTAGGATATGGTATTTTGAAGTATTTGAGCGACGTATCCGCTGGCTCCTCCTTCTCGGCAGAACCGGAGATTACCTTCAACTATCTGGGGCAGTTTGACCAGGATCTTGCAGAGGGAACGATGGAGGTATCACCTTACTCGGCAGGATCTGAGGTCAGTGAGCAGATGGTACAGCATCAGGCCTTGAACATCAATGGACTGATTACCGAAGGACAACTTCAGCTTTCGGTCAGCTACAACCATCAGCAGTTCCATGCAGATTCGGTAGAGAAGTTTGTCGGTATCCTGAAGGAGCGTCTCAGTGAAGTCATTGGTCACTGTGTACGCAAGGAAAGAACCGAACTTACGCCAAGCGATGTACTTCTCAAAGATATCAGCTTGGAGGAAATCGAGGAGCTGGAAGAGCAGACACGGCACATCGGCAGCATTGAAAATGTGTATAAACTGACACCAATGCAAAAGGGAATGTTGTTCCACAGCTTGCTGGAGCCTCATTCAGAGGTCTACTTTGAGCAGGCCACATTTGAAATTCAGGGAGTGTTCTATCCTGAGGATTTCAAACGCAGCTTACAGCATCTGATGAAACGACATGCCATATTGAGAACGAATTTCCATGCTGGATGGGGCGATTTCCCTATACAGATTGTGTTCAAAGAAAGAGCATGCGATTTCGCATACGAGGATTTGCATGAGCTAGAATCCGGTGAAATAGAAGCGCGTCTTGCAGCTTATATGGAACAAGACAAAGCGAGAGGCTTTGATCTTGCGAATGAAGCCTTGCTGCGTGTTGCTATCCTACGGACTGCAAAAGAGCATTACCATCTGTTGTGGAGCTCTCATCACATCATTTTGGATGGCTGGTGTATGCCGCTTGTGCTCCAGGAAGTGTTTGAAACATACGGAGCTCTACGTGAGCAAAGGGAACCTGAGCTTCCTACAGCAGCAGCGTACAGCCAGTACATTCAATGGTTGGAAAAACAAGGCGAGGAAGAGGCAGCCTCTTATTGGAGAGGGTATCTGGAAGGTTACGAGCAGCAAACGAAGCTGCCACAGGCCGTCACACAGCCATCGGCCAAAGCAGAAGCCTACTTGTCAGAGAAGCTGGTATTCACGTTGGACGCGGAATTGACCGAGCGCCTGGAACAAGTGGCCAAGCAGCACCAGGTGACGATGAACACACTGATGCAAGCAGCCTGGGGAATCGTGTTGCAACGCTACAATAGAAGCCAGGATGTCGTCTTCGGAAGTGTGGTATCGGGCAGACCTGCCGAGATTCCGGGTATTGAAAGCATGATCGGTCTCTTCATTAATACAGTTCCAGTTCGGGTTCAAGCCGAGGGAAGCGATTCGTTCTCTCAAGTAATGAAGAGACAGCAGGAATTATATTTGGCAGGACATGCTTATGATTCCTATCCGCTCTATGAGATTCAAGCACAGAGTGAGCAAAAGCAAGATTTAATTTCCCATATTATGGTATTTGAGAATTACCCGGTCGAAGAGCACCTGGAAGAGAAAATTGCCAATGATGAGGCTGAATACAAAATTACGGATGTTCAGATGTTTGAACAGACGAATTATGATTTTAACCTCATTGTGCTGCCGGGACGTAGTCTGGAGTTCTTGTATCGTTATAATGCTCGTGTCTACGATCGGGAGAGTGTGGAACGGATTCAAGGACACTTGACGAGAATTCTGACAAGCGTATCTGTACAACCTGCTATCCGTATTGACGAGCTGGAGCTGATTACGCCAGAAGAGAAATCACAAATTATAGAGGTATGGGGAGATACAGCAGCTCCTTATCCGCGTGAGAAGACCCTTCACGGCATATTTGAGGAAAAGGCTGCGCTCACACCGGATCGTACAGCACTTATTTACGGTGAAACGGTGCTTACCTACGGAGAGCTTCATCAACAGGCCAACCGCCTGGCGCGTACGCTGCGTGCTCAAGGGGTCAGACCGGATCAGCCAGTCGGCATTATGGTCGAGCGTTCGCTTGAGATGATCATTGGTATCCATGCCATTCTAAAAGCGGGTGGCGCCTATGTACCGATTGATCCGGAATTCCCTGAGGATCGTATTCGTCACATGCTGGAGGATTCGGGAGCGAAGCTTCTACTGACGAAGAAACATCTTAAAGATCGGTTCCCATTCACTGGCACGATCCTGTCACTTGATGATCCGCAGGCGTATCATGCCGATGACTCCAATCTGGAGCCAGTCGCAGGACCAGAGCATCTGGCGTATATCATTTACACGTCAGGTTCGACCGGCAAGCCGAAGGGTGTAATGATTGAGCATCACTCTGCTGTCCATACGCTGAGTCAGTTGGAAGCTGAATATCCGATGGTGGCAGATGATCGATTCCTGCTCAAAACGACATTCACCTTTGACTTCTCCGTGCCGGAGCTGTTCTGCTGGTTCTTTGGACAGGGGACGCTCGTGATCTTGCCGCCGGGCGTGGACAAAGATCCGGTCGCCCTGCTGGAGGCTGTGGATGCGAACCAAATTACGCATCTTAATTTGGTACCTTCGATGCTCAGCGTGCTCGTTCAATATTTGAAAGAAAGCAGTACCCAAGGATTCCTTACTTTGAAATACCTGTTTGCCTGCGGTGAGACGCTGCCTGCCAAACTTGTGGAAGAGTACTATAAAGTGTCTCCTTACGCAGTACTGGAAAACATCTACGGTCCTACGGAAGCGGCTGTATATGCGACTCGATATACAACGAGTCCTGAGACTGCAGTTCTAACACATGTGCCTATCGGCAAACCGTACGCTAACGTCCAAGTATGGATGATAGACGGCGCCTCTCAGGTATCACCAGTAGGTGTACCAGGAGAACTGTGTATTGCAGGCGAAGGCGTAGCAAGGGGGTACTTCAATCAGCCGGAACTGACGGCAGAGAAGTTCATTCCTCATCCGTACAAACCGGGTGAACGGATTTACCGGACAGGCGATTTGGCTCGGTGGTTGCCAGACGGAAATATTGAGTATTTGGGACGGATCGATCACCAGGTAAAAATCCGCGGTTACCGCATTGAACTGGGAGAAGTGGAAGCACAAATCCTGAAGGTGCCGTCGGTGCAGGAGGCGGTTGTTCTAGCACTGGCTGACTCCAGCGGAAGTACTCAGCTTTGCGCATACTTTGTGGCCGAGGAGGGGCTGGCAGCGAGCGTTCTACGCGAGGCACTGGCCAGCGAGCTGCCAAGCTATATGATTCCGTCTGCTTTCGTACAGCTCGCACAAATGCCGCTGAATCCGAATGGCAAATTGGATCGCAAAGCGCTACCGGCACCGGAAACCCTTCTGCGGAGCACAGCAGAATATATCGCGCCGCGTACGCAGACAGAAGTAGAGCTCGCTCAAATTTGGTCCGAGGTGCTCGGCGTACAGGAAATCGGGATCAGGGACCATTTCTTCGAGCTTGGGGGCCACTCCCTGAAAGTATTGGGCTTGATCCAAAGGATCTCGTCTAATATGGGCGTCCATCTCCCACTCCAGACCGTGTTTAATCTGCCGACTGTGGAAGAAATGGCACATGAAATTTTCAAGCTGCAGGCAACAAATGCTGCCGATGAACAAGAAATGGAGATTATTCACTTCCCAGGGAAAGGAACGCTTAAAGTATTTTGCTTCCCTCCTCGGGTAGGTCACTCTCTGGGGTACTATGAGATGGCCAAGGAGCTGGATGGGCTTTGCGAGGTGTACGGTATGGAATTTATCGGCGATCGTTTCCAGGGTCAAGATATGCTGGATCGATACATCGATGCCATCGTGGATATTCAAGCAGAGGGCCCATATATATTCTTGGGATACTCACTTGGAGGAAATCTTGCCTTTGAGGTAGCTAAAGCCATGGAAATCCGAGGTCACCATGTTGGCGACATTATTATGGTAGATGCTATGAGAAAGATGTCCAAGGATGAATCGACACCTGAGGAGCTTGAAGAGATTGTCGAAACGGTGCTGGACAGCATTAGGGAGCAGTACAAAGCATTCCTGGCCGATCCAGCCGACAGGGAGCGAGTCATGGACAAAATGTTGGTTTACTCCAGCTACCGCGATGAGCTTATTAACGCAGGTGAAGTTCATGCGAATATCCATGCTATGATTGCAGAGGATGATAGTGTTGGTCCAGATACATCATTAGATAAATTGTTATGGCAACAGGCAACACTTGGCCAATACAAAGAATACGGGGTCGTCGGAACGCATGATGTCCTGCTTGATTCCGGTTTTGTCGGGGAAAATGCTAAAGTACTGAGACAGATACTTGGTACAATTGCAGAAGCTTCAACTAAAAACAAGCCTATTTTGTCCTAAGAACAATCAACAAAATAGTAGTGGGCAGCAAAGACGCCCGGGTTCCTTCATAATAGGAGGGACCCGGGCGTCCTTTTTTTATTTTATGAAACCATCAGATGTATAGAGAAGTGCCTCTAATGATCAGTGTTTGCTTTAGCAATGGTTGACCGATAATGATGGATATTGGAGACGAGTTCACGGACGACTTGGATGACTAGCTCTGGTTGGTCGTGGATAATCATATGCTCGCTTTTCTTAGCAATAATAAATTTGCTGTTGGTAGAGATGCGGAGCATCTCGCGCTGCCCCATTTGCCAGCTTTGTTCGATTTGGTCATTTCCACGCTTACTAATACCAAACTGAGTCAAATCTTGCTGAATGCCCCGGGCAATCACACGCACAGGGAGGTTACCCAAATGTTGGCCGCGTATGGCATCTTCGGTAGTGCTCGCTAGCTTACCCTCCTCGGCAACAGAGCGAAAGTACTTGGGAGAAGCAACAATATTCACAAAAGATTTTCTATCTCGATATTCCACCCGTCCGTTTAGCATAAAATTGGGAAACAGACGAAATGCCCCTAACCTTTCTAGGACAATGGATATTAACGGTGAGGGAGTGACTTTAGGCCGTTCTTTGGCATAAATCTTATTGGTTCGGCGGGCATCATTCTCAGGCCTAGCATCCACCAGAACCAATCCCGCCACTTCGTCTCTGTACGTCTGTGCATAGAGTCTTGAGTACATCCCCCCCAGGGAATGACCTACAAGGATGTAAGGAGGTTGGATGTCTGCATTCTTTAGAGCAGTATGAAGCTCCCGAACGATGTTTTTTCCGGTGCGTGGTGTATTTGCCTCCTCGCTCCATGCATAGCCAGCCCGATCATAAGATACAACGGTAGCGAAGGATGACAGCTTCTCGGGAATATTCCTCCAGGACAAGCTACTCTCCCCGCTTCCTGATTCAAGCACGATCGTTGGAGAGCCGGCACCCATTTTACGAATATGGAGACGATAGCCTCCAGCATCGACCATTCTCCCCAGAGGAGGATATTGCGATTTATCATATTTGGATGCAATCCCCTCATATACAAATCCAGAGATAACGACAAGCAGTAAGCAAGAGATAATCCCCAATACAATTCTCATCCATGTTCGCCTTCGTTGTTTCATTTAGCATCTACTCCTCTATAATGTCATAATTCAATTAATCAACAACTATTTCATATGAGGTAATTGTCTTGGTGGGATTGGGCTTGATGACAATGTCATATAACCATTCAATTGGAGTTCCGCAATATCTACCTATTCATTATTAAAAGCCGTGGGGGATGGCGCGGGTGTTTCTTATCTTTTATACCCATCCTTTCTTTGTCAAAACATCAATATTAAAGAAAAAATAAATGTACATTTAAGAACCAATTGAACAAAAGGCCAGGGCCTAGTTACGAATATAAACATTGCAAAAGCAATTTTTTAAAAATACTTGCATATAAAACTGTGGAATGATATACTCTAATTCCGGCCAAGAAATATAAAGGTTGCGAGCGAATGAACAAAAAAAGATTTAAAAAAATGCTTGCAAAGTTGGTTCGGACATGATATGATATAAGAGTTGATGAGGCGATGAGCTGATTCAAAGAAGTTTGATCTTTGAAAACTGAACAACGAGTGAGTAAACTGATTTTGTTCGCAAAATCAAACATGAGATATTTTATC
>NZ_JCAJRU010000153.1:0-12627 GCF_059447605.1 Paenibacillus sp. N119s
AACAACGCATTGAATCACGGAGTATTGAGTCCGATTGCGCTGGAGGAAGCTTCAAGAAGCGGGAAATCCGTTTTGTTCATGCTTGAATCCAATCCTGGGCCGGGCCTCGGTATTTTGTTGGCCTATTGCCTGTTTGGTAAAGGCTCTGCGAAGTCGTCTGCTCCTGGTGCAGTCATCATTCATTTTTTCGGCGGGATTCATGAAATTTATTTCCCTTACATTTTGATGAAGCCGATTCTGATTCTTGCTGCTATAGCAGGGGGCGTTGTGGGAACCTTCTGTTTTATGTTGACAGGTGCCGGACTGGTTGCTGCTCCTTCACCAGGCAGTATCATCGCTTATTTCCTGATGACACCAAAAGGTGGATATTTGCCGATGCTGAGCGGTGTGGTCGCTGCTGCGGTCGTATCCTTTGCTGTGGCCGCAGTATTGCTCAAGACAGGTAAGCAGAAGGAAGAGGGGCTGGAGGAAGCTGCATCCCGCCTGAAAGATATGAAAAATCAAAGCAAAGGTGCAAGTGCTAGCGCCACTGTAGCGGAAAGTAACCAAGCATCTGGTCGTACTGTCGAGGCTGCTACAGATCGGCTGTTCAAGGATAAATCCGAAGTGAACAAAATTGTCTTTTCCTGTGATGCAGGTATGGGCTCAAGTGCCATGGGAGCTTCCATTTTACGCAAGAAAATGAAACAGGCGGGCGTGGACGTTACGGTAACAAATACGGCAATCAGTGAAATTCCACAGGATGCGGACATTGTCATTACGCAAAAAACGTTGACAGACCGGGCTAAAACGGTAGCCCCGAATGCTGAGCACATTTCCATTGACAATTTTCTGAAAAGCCCTGAATACGAAGCGCTGGTTGACCGTCTGAAATCCGACTCTTAATTCCTATAAAGTCAGCCGTCTGTGTACAGTTTGTATTTCCTGCTGAAAGGGAATAGAGCTTGGGAAGGAACGGTATGCGCTTATGAATATTACGAAACGACAATCTGACATCGTGGAGTATCTTTTGGAGCAGCCCCAAGAGGTTACAGCTGGGGAAATTGCCGAGAAGATCAATGTCAGCACAAGGACGGTTCATCGGGAACTTGGCGCAGTCGAGTGTTGGTTGGCGGCTCATGAGGTAAAGCTGGAGAAAAAATCAGGGATCGGTATCTATGTGGATGCCGACCCGACTCAGCTTGCAAGTCTACGAGAGCAGTTGCTGTATACGAAGTCAGACGATTACTCGGCTGAGGAGAGAAAGATTGTAGTTCTGTGCATGCTGCTGGACACACAGGAGCCGATCAAGCTGCTGGCGCTGGCATCGGATTTGAAAGTTACAGTAACTACGGTCAGTCATGATCTGGACGAATTACAAGGATGGATCAAAGATCGAGGACTCGTGCTTGTGCGCAGACGGGGATACGGTGTCGAGATTACAGGACGGGAAATAGACAAAAGACGGGCGATTTCTGAGCTGGCTCTCGAATATTTGGATGAATCGGATCTGTTTTCTGGTCGTGAGGAGCTTCGACCGGTGACACGTGTCACTGAAAAGTTGCTGGAGATGATTGGCAGGGGGAACTTGCTAACCGTGGAGAACGCCCTCTGGCAGCCTCATGATCAATGGCTGAAAAACATGGTGGAAAGCAAATATATGGAGTTACTGATTCAAATTTGCGTGTCGCTGGCACGTCTGCGACTCGGGTACGTTGTAGAACATCGTCCCTCCCTCCAGTATTTGAAGACAGATTCGGAGGAGAATATCATGCTGCGCACAGCTATGGTAGAACGCATATGCGCAGAGTTGTCGGCGGCGCTGGCTATTGACTTTCCAGACCAGGAACGAAGTTATTTAAGGTTACTGTTCCGTGATGCTGAGGATCATTCCACACGGTTGCTGCCACTAGACGATCTTGTACTGCTGGAGTTGGTTCATGAGTTGATTCGTCGTGTGGAAGTAGAGACAGGCACACCACTGGCAGAGGACCGCGTTTTGCGAGAAGGACTGATTGCCCATATGGCCCCGGTACTCAAACGTTTGAGGGAAGGAAAGTCCATCCGCAACCCTCTCCTTCAGCAAATCCGCAAGGATTACGGTAGCTTGTTCGACTCGGTCAAAAAGGCTGCGGCGGATATGACAGAAATGGAAGTACCGGATGAAGAGATCGGATTTCTGGTCATGCATTTTGGCGCTTCGTTGGAGCGGCTGCGACAATTGCAGCGGGAGGTTCGAGCCATCGTAGTCTGCACGAGCGGAATTGGCTCCTCCAGACTTCTGGCAACAAGACTGGCCAAGGAGTTGCCACAGATCAAAATCTTGAATAGAGCCTCATGGTACGAGGCGACGCGGATTCCGAAGGAGGATTATGATCTGATCATTTCGACAGTGGAGCTGCCGCTTGAACCGGATCGTTATCTCAAAATCAGTCCGCTGCTGACGCAAGAGGAGAGTGACCGTCTGCGTCATTTTATCCAGCATATTACACTCAATCAACTTAATGACCATCCTCAGGAACAGGCCGTTCAGCCCGGCCAGGGCATGGAGTGGCTTACCGGTCTACGGAAAAGCCTTGAGGAGATTGTACACATTGTACAGCAATTTCAAGTATACCCGCTGGAAAACCAAGGGATGGATATGTCAGCTACTATAGAGGCTATCTGCATGTTGGAGGCAGTGCGGGGAAATGTCGCAGAGCCTTCTGTTGTTGCTGAACAACTTATAGAAAGAGAGCGTCAAGGGAGTCAGGTGATTTCTGATACTTCCGTTGCTTTGATTCATACGCGCAGTCCCTATGTTCGCCAGCCTTCGCTGACCTTGTATAGGCTGGCTGAGCCGCTGCTGGCGGATGTAGATGAGCAGGTAGAATGCGTCCTGCTGATGTTGGGACCTCGTGAGTTGCCGAAGGAAAGCTTGGAGGTATTGAGCGAGATTAGTGCATTACTGTTGCAGGAAGACATGATTACGCTACTGGAACATGGTAGCAGGGATCAGATTGCCAATTATATATCGAGTGAGCTGGCTGAATTTTTTCACAGTAAATTAGGGACAGGGAGGAATCTAACGTGAGTATTATGACGATAGACAAAATAAAAATGAACGCAACCGCCAAAGACAAATATGAGGCGATCCGTATGGCAGGGCAAATCCTGCTGGATGCGGGACATATTACAAGTGAGTACATTGACAAGATGCTTGAACGCGAGGAGATTGTATCCACCTATATCGGGAATGGGCTGGCGATTCCACATGGTACCAAGGAATCCAAGATGCTTGTTCAGTCTACAGGCATCTCCATCGTTCAGTTCCCGCAAGGCGTAGATTTCGGGGAAGAAAAAGCTTACATGGTGATCGGCATTGCAGCCCAAGGTGGCGATCATATGGAGATTTTGACTAATATCGCTGTAGTATGTGCGGAGGAAGAGAATATGGAAAAACTTCGCAATGCGGTGACTGCGGAGGAAATTATTGATCTGTTCGAAAGTGAGCTGGAGCTATGAGAGCCGTCCACTTTGGAGCAGGAAATATCGGTCGTGGCTTTATTGGGCTGATTTTGTCGCGCGCAGGCTATGAGGTTGTCTTTTCAGATGTCAATGAAACTCTTGTATCCGAGTTACGCCGCCGCAAGCAATATACGGTAGAGTTGGCGAATGATACGAAGGATACGGAGACGGTGACGAATGTAACCGCAATTGATGGCAAAGATGCATCCGCTGTAGCGGATGCGGTAGACCATGCCGATCTGGTAACGACCGCGGTAGGTGTCAGCATCCTCAGGCATATTGCCGCAGGTATTGCCGAGGGGATAGCAAGGCGAGTAGCACGAGGGGCGGGCCCGCTGCATGTCATCGCCTGTGAAAATGCAATCGGAGGCAGCGCCCAACTGAAAGAGCACGTTTTTGCGCTACTGGATGAGGCGACTCGTGCCAAGGCAGAGGTTTCGGTATATTTTCCCAATGCTGCGGTAGACCGGATTGTGCCAATCCAGCATCATGAGGACCCCTTGCATGTGCAGGTAGAGCCTTTTTACGAGTGGGTTGTGGATCGCTCGCAAATGGCTCCTGACCATGAGGAAATCGAGGGCATTCTTTATGTGCAGGATCTCGAACCTTATATTGAACGCAAGCTGTTCACGGTGAATACGGGGCATTGCGTGGCGGCCTATATTGGTTATATCGCAGGTTATGCCACGATTCAGGAAGCTATGAAGGATAAGAAGGTGGTGGATTCGATCCAAGGGGCGCTGGAGGAAACAGGAGCGGTGCTTGTGAGGCGTTTCGGTTTGAATCAAGGGGAGCATAAGAAGTACATCGCCAAGATTTTGGATCGCTTCCGCAATCCAAATCTGACAGACGAGGTTACTCGGGTCGGACGATCACCGCTGCGCAAGCTGTCTCCCAATGACCGTCTTATACGTCCCGCGCTGCAAGCGCAGGAGTATGGCATTCCAACTGATCATCTGGCATTAGGAATGGCAGCTGCCTGTAAATTTGATATTACGGAAGACCCTGAAGCAGTTGAGCTTCAGCAGGTGATTCGCAGCCATGGAGTGAGTGTGGCGCTGACACGATATACATCCATACCTGCAGATGACCCGTTACATCGGCAGGTTGTGGAGAAATACGATATTATAAATTCATAAAACAACGGAATAACACGCGATTATTTTAAAATCGTTAAGAACAGCAGCAAGATAAAACGATTATTCTTGTTTCGCATCGAAGCTCTACTATGCGAATAGCTGACGAAATTTTTCAAATGGATCACCGTCGACTCTCCTGAAAATTTCACATGTTTAGCATGCTTTTTTCTGCCTATTCTTTAAGTGATAAAAGCAAGGAAATAAATGTGATGTTTTAAAGGCGAAAGCTGTAGCCTGTTCATCGTTTTGTCATAAAATGGAGTGTACGTGCTAAAATGGAAGCGTCATCCTTATTTAAATCATCCAGCTTTTCAAGCTTGTCTTATTTTGATAGCCTATGAGGTGAGGATTTTGCAAATCCTGAGGTATAATGACAAGTCATAAACATCATAAATGATGGATGAACAGAGGCTATAAGCCGATGTATAAAAATGGGTGGTGAACAGGAATGTCTGATTTCAATCAGCTCAAGGGGCTTGAGCACACAGCATATCCCATATATGAAGGCAATGATTTGGGTCTTACTTATACGCCTGCAGGCAGCAATTTTAAGGTATGGGCACCGACTGCCCAGCAGGTTCATATAGCGTTGTATAACGACGCGGGGGTCTACGATCAGGAAGGAATCGTTCAGGAGCACGGCGGGGGTCAGGAATTTCCCATGAGTCGTGATGGTCAAGGTGTCTGGTCTATAGAACTGGAAGGCGACTGGAACAGATATTATTACATGTACAGGCTGGAGTGGGCAGACCACACTGTTCATTATGCTGCCGATCCATATGCCACAGCGGTATCAGCCAACGGGCAGCGTACGGCTATCATTGATTTGGATCAAACCAACCCGAATGGATGGGAAAGGGATAAGGGACCTGTACTTGAGCGTGCGACAGACGTCATTATCTATGAGCTTCATGTGCGTGATTTCTCGATGGACCCTCATTTTAATACGGGTATAAAAGGTTTATCTGCTGCTCAAGGGCGATTTGCAGCCTTTACGTATACGGGCTTAACGGATTCCGAGGGTAACCGTATCGGACTGGATCACTTGCTGGAGCTGGGTATTACACATGTTCATTTGCTTCCAGTGGCTGATTTTCATACGGTGAATGACTTTGTGGAATTAGGAACGGAATATAACTGGGGCTATGATCCACAGCACTATAATGTGCCAGAGGGGTCTTACTCTTCCAATCCAGCTGACCCGGAGGCGCGTATACGCGAGCTGAAACAGCTGGTACAGTCTCTGCATACGGCCGGTATCGGTGTCATTATGGACGTCGTGTACAATCATACGTATTCGGTGGAAAAGGGCCCATTTGAGCCTGTCGTACCTGGATATTACTACCGTACGGATGAGCAAGGGAAGCTCACCAATGGATCAGGTGTAGGTAATGAATTAGCAACCGAACGTCCTATGGTGCGCAAGTATATTAAGGATTCATTACGCTATTGGGCAGAAGAATATCACATAGATGGCTTCCGGTTTGATTTGATGGCGTTGATTGATACACCGACTGTAGAGCAGCTTACCCGAGAGCTTCGCTCTGAAATACGTTCCGATCTGCTGATCTATGGTGAGCCGTGGACAGGAGGGGAGTCCCCGCAGCCTTTGCTTACGTTAAAAGGAACGCAGCGGGACAAAGGTTTTGCCGTTTTTAACGACAATTACCGCTCTGCCATTAAGGGAGATAGCGACGGTACAGGAAGCGGATTTGCCACAGGGGCAGAAAATCAGGAGGAACGGGTACTACAAGGTGCTTTTGGGGCTATTTATGATTTCACAGCTCAGCCATCAGAGACCGTCAATTATGTAACGGCCCACGATAATCTCAATCTGTGGGATAAAATTTTGACGGTTAGACATTTGCGGGAGAATTGCCGTTTTCCGCAATGGGAGCAGGGGAACCCCAAAGATGGAAGAACAGCTAAGCAAGCTGTAGCAGAAGCAGATCCCTATCAGGAACTGGATGAAAGTAATCTGCTTGAAAATGAAACTGTACGCAAGTCCCTGTTGGCTAACGGCATGGTCCTGACCTCGCAAGGCATTCCTTTTATCCATGCAGGAGATGAACTGCTGCGCTCCAAATATGGAGACCACAACAGCTATCGAAGCTCTGATGCGGTGAACGCTATCCGTTGGGATAACAAGGCAAGGTTTCGCCCCGTGTTTGATTACTACCAGGGCTTAATTGCTTTACGGCGAAATCACCCGGCATTCCGCATGGATCGTCGTGAGCTGGTAGAGCAGCATATGGAAGTCCTGCAGAGCAGTGGGCATGTGGTGGCTTTTGCGTTGAGGCATCATGCTAACGGCGATGCCTGGAATCATATTGTGGTGATTTATAACGGCTCGGATACAGAGCAGACCCTATTATTGCCTGCGGAATCGGATCGATGGCATGTAGTCGTGGATGCACACGGGGCCGGGAATGAGACACGATATGAAGTGGTAGGCCATCGTGTGACGGTATCCCGTTGGTCTATGATGGTGTTGTACGATCAGGAAGAACCTGCGCGAGTCTTCTCTGTAACTGAAGAAAATCAAGCCAATCAGCAGACGGATAATGAAGCAAAAGGTTTGGATAAGCGGATGGATCTGGAAATTGCAGGTACTGCGCGGGCAGAGAGTCTCCTTGAAAGTGATGGAGGAGCTACCCCGTTTCGCACAATTGAATTGATCTACGAGCGTGCAGACCGGCAATACTCCGGCTGGAACGTGTGGGTATGGGGCACTGGGTACCGTGACGGGCATGTTGAATTTCAAGATTTAGATGATGGTCGGGCAGTAGCCCGTATTCAGGTGGCTCCTGATGTCCAGCGAATGGGCTACATTGTCCGTCTGAATCACTGGGATGCCAAGGATGTGGAAGCAGATCGATATATTGATGTAGACCTGACCCGGTCGGTGATGCAGGTGTTGATTCATAGTGGCAGAGAGGAATATTTATTACTGGTTAACGATAACCGGGCGGGATAGATTTGTAGGCCTGACTGCCATATATACACGAGAAAATAGCATTTTTCGATCAATTCGAGAGATGCTATTTTTTTTTGCAAACATGCTTCACTTTCAGAAAAAAGGGGTAAAATAGATTTATGGACTTGTTTAGTTTTGCCAGCTTGCTGGCTTATATTCTGTAGTACAACTGGTAAACAAGCAAGATTCTTGGAGAAAGACATTTGTAAGGTAACCTAAAGGAGGTTGTAATCATGAGTTCTAATGGAGGAAGTATTCAACTGACCGCCCAGCCGAGAACAGAGAAGAAGGGTTCGGCCATTCGTGGATTAAGGTTAAAAGGACGGATTCCAGCTGTGGTTTACGGCTCTGAGATTGAGGGTATTCCTGTACATGTTGATGCCAAGGAATTTAACAAAGTAGTCAGAACCGGACGTTCAGAGGTATTTAACCTCGCAGTGGAAGGCGGAGACACGATTCCGGTTATTATTAAAGATTATCAACAGCGTGACAACCAATGGTTGCATGCCGATTTTTTAAAGATTTCCAAAAACAAACCACTTCGCGTACGTGTCTCTATTGATTATCAGGGTACACCTGTAGGTACAAAAACAGGCGGTATTCTGCAAATTCAAGAAACAGAAGTCGAAGTTGAAGGGTTGCCTTCTGACTTGCCGTCCACCATTGAAGTGGATGTATCCGCATTGGATATTGGGGACAAGCTGAGCGCAAGCGACTTGAAGCTTCCTAATGGTGTAACGCTGCATGTCTCTGAAGAGGAACTGCTGGCATCCGTGATCGTTCCGCGTGCAGTCGAGGTAGAGAATGCTGCTGTGGAAGGTGATGCAGCGGCAACTGAAGGTGCTGGAGAGGCTTCCGGAAACAAGGAATCTTAAATCATCAGCGGGGACATGAACGTCTGCCAATTTAAGAAGTTGATCCAACCATAAGTCAAAACCGCTCCCTCTTAGGGTGCGGTTTTTTTCTTGAATGCACGACCATTCATTCAATACGCGTAATGATATGACGATATATATAGTAGGCATTTACATATTTATTTTATAAATACCTAATATATCTCTCTAAGGAGCGCGTACACAATCATGGACAGAACGAATGAATTGTTGTGGCAAAGAAACAAATTGGTGATCATTATTTTTTGGATTATGACTTTGAGCAGCATCGTCCCGGCAGTATCTAATCCCTCGATGTGGATATCTAGCGGTGTAGGATTTGTAGTCGCGGCAGTTTTGACGATTCTGAATATACAAAAGATAGGAATCCGACTTATTCCTTGGATTATTACATTTTATAGTGCATTAATATGTATATTGGTGAACTTATCTAGCGTGGAGGTAGTGACTACGATCTTTATTTGTTCATTGTTGCTGCTCTACCCATCTTACCGATATTTTTTGGCAGCTATGACTTTAAATCTATGTAATATTTTTGTACAAATTACGATCGGTACGCCTGCAACTCTGCCAGCTACCGGTTCTTTGCGTTATGTGCATGAGTTTATTATTGTATTGCTGATTGGGTTGCTATTGCTAGTGGTATCGGTGTTAAATCAAAAACAGTTTAAGATAACGGAAGAACAACATAAAAATATGGATGCCACAAGGCAACGTATTGAATTTCTGTTTGAGCAGGTAAGACAAGCGGTAACGGGATTACATAACTTTACAGAGCGATTCAGGAATCAAGTAGATGCTACAGGTAGCGTGACGAATGAAGTCGCCATCGGGTTTCAAGAGGTTGCCAAAGGGGTAGAAATGCAAGCTTCGAATATCACTGAGGTAACCGATAACTTGGCTCAGTCTGACCGGCACGTGCGCGAGGTTGCCGATCATTCCCGAGAGCTGAAGCAGCTCTCCGAGGATACGAAGAGTGCCGGGAGCAGAGGGAGCAGTCAACTGCTTGCATTAACGTCTCAAATTAAGGATTTGGGTCAGGTGATGAGTCGTACCAAAGAAGAATTGGATGAGTTCAAAGTGCAGAGTGACAATATGTCTGCCATGCTTAAAGATATTACTCAAATCTCAAAGCAAACCAATTTGCTGTCCTTGAATGCATCCATTGAGGCCGCCAGAGCGGGAGAGCATGGAAAAGGATTTGCGATCGTGGCTGGAGAAGTGCGTAATTTGGCTGAAATGGTTGGGAACACCTCGGTAGCAATGGAAGGTATTTTGGACCAGCTGAGAATGCAGATGGATTCCGTCGTAAGCCAATTCGACATGGGACAGGAAAGACTACAGCAAAGTATGGAGTCTGCACATTCGACCGAAATTGTACTGGAGGATATCCTGCAAAATGCCAGTAAAGTATTGACGCAGGCCGTGGAGGTAGAGTCCAGTACGAATAGCATGCAGCAATTCTCGTCTCAGGTCGTTCAAGAGATGATGGAATTTTCCAGTGTGACAGAACAAGCGAGTGCAGCGTCAGAACAAATATTGGCTGGAGTTGAGGAGCAACGAAATATAACCTCCAATATGGTGGCTGGATTTAGTGAACTGGAGGGATTGATCATTCAGTTGAAAGAACTGGTTCATGATCAGAATGAGAATAGCAAACCTACCAAAATCAGCAAAAGTAAATAATCGAACCGTTTGCAGTTTAAACGCTTTGTAACAAGGGGGAATGACCATGATCATGGGGAAGCAAGCACCTAAATTAAAAGCTGGGGACGAGATACGTATTCTTTCACCATCCAGAAGCTTGTCTATCGTTTCTAAGGAAAATCGTCTGATTGCCCTGAATAAGCTGGAGGGGCTTGGATTTAAAGTGAGCTTTTCGCAGCATGTGCTGGAAAACGATGACTTTGCATCTTCTTCGATCGAGTCTAGAGTAGCAGATTTGCATGAAGCTTTTATTGATCCAAAGGTAAAGGGCATCCTGACTTCGATTGGGGGCTATAATGCCAATCAGCTCCTTGCCCATTTGGATTATGAGCTGATCAGCGCTCATCCTAAACGATTATGTGGTTATTCGGATATAACGGCGTTAAGTCATGCGATTTATGCTAAAACGGGGATTATCACATATGCAGGACCGCACTTTTTGACGTTCGCTATGTTGCGAGGAAATGACTATACAACGACTTATTTTCAACGGTTAATGTTGGGGGAGGGTAGCATTCAAATCCAATCTTCGCCAGAGTGGAGTGACGATACTTGGTATCTGGATCAGGATAGAAGAAGCTTTCACCGCAATGCGGGTCCATATGCGATTCATGAAGGAGAAGCAGAGGGTACGATTGTGGGGGGAAACTTGTGTACTCTGAATTTGTTACAGGGAACCCCGTACATGCCTAGTCTAAAAGGAACCATTCTATTTGTTGAGGATGATTACGAAAGCTCACCCGCTACATTTGACCGGGATTTGCAATCATTGTTGCACCAGCCTGAATTTGATCAGGTCAAGGGGATTATCATAGGTCGGTTTCAGAAGGCGTCGCATATGACAGAGGAGTTGCTTAGGCAAATCATTAGTTCAAAAAGAGAATTGGCCTCTATTCCTGTGATTGTAGATGCCGATTTTGGCCACACCACGCCGCAGTTTACATACCCGATTGGCGGGAAGGCGATTATTCGGGCTTATAATGACAGGGTGAGTATTGAAATATGTGAGTAGTGGTAGGCATATCTGTTTTGATTTGGGAGGAACGCATGTGAACGCCTTGTTGGAAATGCTGATGCAGCTATTTGAACGCGCAGCATTGTTGCTGATTTGTTTGTTTTTTATTACACGTATCCCCCGATTTAAGGAAACCTTGCAGAAGAGCAGTCATTCACCAGCGGAGCTGACGATCCTAACATTGATTTTTTGCATGTTTGCATTGTTTGGCACCTACACCGGGATTGAAGTTGAAGGTTCGCTGGTTAACGTTCGCATCATCGCGATTATGGCGGGCGGTATTTTGTTTGGACCCTGGGTTGGGATCATTACAGGTATTGTATCGGGGATTCACCGTTATCTAATTGATATCGGGGGAATCACCTCGATTCCTTGTCTGATTACAAGTATTCTGGCAGGCGTGGTGTCAGGATATATCGGTCGCCGGGTCAATCGTTCCAAGAGATGGCTGGTCGGTATCGCCGCAGGTATGGTCTGCGAAGCGTTGACGATGCTGCTCATTCTGGTGATGGCACAACCCCATAGCCTTGGAGTGGACATCGTGGCCAAGATCGGTCTACCGATGATTATCGGAGAAGTAAGTATTGGCTTAATTGTTCTGTTGATCCAGAGTGTGGAGGGGGAAAAGGAGAATATCGCAGCCAGACAGGCCAAGCTGGCATTGGATATTGCCAACAAGACGCTGCCTTATTTTCGTTCAATTAATGCGGAATCCTTGCATACGATTTGCTCGATTATAAAAGAAGACATCAAGGCTGACGCGGTGGCGATTACGGATACCCGAGACGTGCTGGCTTATGTCGGTTTTGGCGAAGAACGCTATCATATCGGGGATGAAATCATTAGCGATGTGACTAAAGCGACGATCCGCAGCGGTAAAATCACGATCCGTAACCATATTGCTGACGATAAAACGCCCCAAATCCAGTCTCTGCTCATTATCCCTTTAGAGGAGCGGGGAGAAGTGACCGGGACCCTGAAGATTTACTACCGAAAAGCTTATAAAATCACGTATCCGCTGCAGACGATGGCGATTGGCTTGTCTCAAATCATATCCACGTTAATGGAAGTGTCACGTGTGGAGCAAATTAAGGAAGCGGCCAATAAGGCTGAGCTAAAGGCACTCCAGACTAAGATCAACCCTCATTTTCTATTCAATGCGTTAAATGCCATTGCCTCGACGACACGAACTAAGCCAGATAAGGCGCGCGAACTGATCATTAATTTGTCAGGCTATCTGCGTTATAATTTGGAGTTGAATGATGACTTGATCGAAATCCATAAGGAGCTTCAGCAGGTATCCGATTACGTGGAAATTGAAAAAGCCCGCTTCGGTAATCGGCTTCAGGTGGAGTATGTAATGGATGAGGTTTCCGTGCGTATTCCAAGCCTAATCATCCAGCCCTTGGT
>NZ_JCAJRU010000154.1:0-12500 GCF_059447605.1 Paenibacillus sp. N119s
TCGCCGTACTGGCCGTTGATGATAAAGGCATTAGCACAGTAGCGGATATCGGGGACTCCAGCAAGCTTCGTCTGGGCGAGACGGTCATTGCGATTGGCAACCCGCTCGGATTGGGAGACACGCTGACCTCCGGTATTGTGAGCTATACGAATCGCATCATCCCCATTTCCATCAATCAGGACGGTGTATATGACTGGGAGCAGCATGTGATCCAGACCGATGCGGCGATTAATGAAGGAAACAGCGGCGGCGCGCTGGTCGATCTGGACGGACGTGTGATTGGCATCAATACGATGAAAATCGCCGATACAGGTGTGGAAGGATTGGGTTTCGCCATTCCTGCCAATGAGGTAATGAAGACGGTGAATGAACTGGTTGAGGATGGCAAGATCACCCGCCCTTATCTGGGAGTGTACACCGTAGATCTCAATAATGAATATGCACCGCTCGATGAAACTCAGCGCAAGGAACTCAAGCTGCCTGACAGTGTAAAAAATGGTGCCGTTGTTCTGGAGGCTCATGGTCCTGCCAAGGAGAGTGGCTTGAAGCTGAACGATGTGATTACAGCGTTTGACAGTGAACCGATTAACTCTACGCTTGATTTGCGTCGCTACCTGTACGATAACAAGAAGATTGGCGATGAGCTGAAAGTGACCTTTTACCGGGCCGGCAAGGAAGAGTCGGTGACGTTAAAATTAACAGATAAGCCGGAAGGCTAAAGTTGAATGGTATACTTAACTATAAAAAAGGCGCTCTCCGGCTCATTTCCGGGAACGCCTTTTTTTGATTTCTGCTGTGCCTTAGATTAAAATGCTGTTCCCGTCACACGGGTTCCACTCTTGGTAATCTTGTATGTCACTACATCTCCGCTCCAGAAGTGGAACTTCAACGTGACCTCACCGTCCTTCACACTGTTGCAGAATTCAGGCAGCAGCTTGATGCCATGGGTATCATAGGCAGGGGCAAACGTATTGCCAAACTCTTTATAAGGTGTCCAGTCCTGTGGACCGGCATTGCCACCATTCGCATATACGGCTTCCATCGTCGCAAGCTGGCTACCACGGAAGTCTGTTGGAATGGTAAAGGCTTGCGTAGTCCCTTCGACAGCACTTAATTTTGGTGTATCATACACGATGACTCTAAAATTCCAATCTGCCCCCTTAGTAAACTTGGCGGTCATTACAGCATTCTCGCCATATTTACCAGAGGTAATTAGACTGGTGAGCAAGCTGGCTTTGAAGATTAATGTGTCTCCACTCAGCGTGTAGTCGGTGTCCTGTTTCAGTTGCTTACTACCGGCATGAAGTGACTTCAACTGGTTGCCATTCAGGTTTAAAGTGACCTGGGTATCCTGAACAGGAGAGCCTTTCTTCAAGTGAATGAGATCACTAGAGAAGGAATGATCGAACCGAAGCCGTCTGCTGACATGTTGGAGAAATATTCCCATTTTCGTGGAGATCTGAACGTCAGTAATTTTCTCATTTTTAAGACCCAACGTCAGGGATAGCGGGCAAGCCCTTTCCTTTCTGCGTCAAGTGTGGTAGAACAAAAGAAGGCAGTTTTGACACACCTACAACAGGAAGAGCTTCAAACGGAAAGGGATGCAACGGAATGTACGTGGTATGTAAAGAGCATGTGGAACTGGCAATTGATATGTTCGTCGATGAATACGAGGATGCACCGGATGTCGTCGATCTCAAAGAAACGAAATTTTCGGATTGGGACCCTCCAGTGAAGTGCAAGGAATGTGAGAATAAAGCAGAATTTTTGGTCGTCTAAACAACAAGCACGGGCGTTTCGGGGAGAAACGTCCTTTTTGTATTTATCCCCACCACGTACTGAGACAGGAGTGAACGATGGATGGACCCTTTGCTGCATTCACTGTTTCGTCCGCTTCAAGTCAATGGAAGTGATCGCTCTACATATTATATTGAACATAACCCGTCTGCTGCGCTGAGAGCTTACGTAGCCTGTTATTGGGAGTCTGGCCCGGCTACTAGAGAAATCCCTGGAGGGGATATGACAGTATCGGGTAGAGACACAGCTTCATTAGGCTGGCTGGAGGAAGTAGAGGCAGTGAACCGGGTATTACCCGATGGTTGTACGGATATTCTATTAGAATACGACCCGGTGAGTAAGCGTCAGGAACTCTCATACTGCGGGACGTTTACACATCCGTTCGTGTCTACCAGACAAGCAGGGTCCGGAACACGTATTTTTGCAGTGCGATTTTTCCCCGGTGGAGCACATTATTTTCATGGGATGCCGACTCATTTGTTTACAGGCAGTAATTATTGCTTGGAAGAGATATGGCCTGAAAATGTCGAGATCATAGGTGAGCGTATTTCGGAGGCACGAGACTTTAATGAACGGGTGCGCATAATGGATCAGTATCTCAACCAACTTCTACTAAGTCGTAGGACAAGCGATTGTGACCTGATGAAAAACCTGCTGCATCGCATCTTTATGAGCGGTGGGAGTGTGGGGGTTAAGGAACTGGCGGAGCGTGAGGCGATCAGTGAAAGACAGCTCAACCGTAAATTTGGGCAATGGATTGGGATTAGCCCCAAGAAGTTCAGTGAAGTCGTCCGCTTCCAGAGCGTTTTGCACAGTATTCAGAGTGATGGTTCTGTCGATTGGACGGGGTTGGCATTAAAGCACAGCTTTTTTGACCAAGCGCATCTGATCCGTGATTTTCGCAGATTTTATGGAGCTTCCCCGCTTACAGCGGCTAAGGAATTTCGGAGGTTGTCCGATTTTTACAATACACGTTCGGAGCCCACGGCTATACTCGAAATATGAGGAAATAGGCAAAGGAGAGATGAGAATATGAGTGGAACACTGCAAGTTCGCGATCATCTGCTGAATGAGCTGGAGACCGGGGTACGGACGGGGGAAGCCTTGATTCGCAAAATACGTCCAGAGGATTGGGGCTTTCGCCCACAGGACAATTTCCGCTCGCTGCTGGAGTTAGTACACCATTTTGTGCTTATTCCGGCTTCGGATCTTGCGATTATGCAGGAAAAGTCCGAGACAGAAGTGGGGAGCGTTGAAAATAGCCTGTCCGGGGTGGAAGATCCTGAGCGCTTGGCTGAGACTTTCAGGCAGAATTTTGAGGCTTATAAGGCTTACATTCTTTCGCTAAGCGAAGACGATTATCTGTATCGTTCGACGAAGGCCTTTTATATGGAGCATGGGCATCTGCAGGTTCAGTGGCAGATTGAGACCGTGACCCATGTGTTCCATCACCGCTCGCAGATCTATAATTATCTGAAGCAACTGGGGCATGAAGTGAGCTTTTTTATGTTGTATGCGTGAGTTCTTATATAAAAGGTTTGGAGGGCACCTGTGTGTGCTCTTTTTTTGGTTTTATTCAAGGCTTTTTAGGGTAGAATGACTTAGTCGAACGCGCGTGAAACTTCTTTACTAACACGTCTGAGAATGCCGATTTGTTCTTCATTTAATCTGCTGGTGAGCGCAACAAACTCATCTATCGCCTCTTGCCGAATCATTTCGTCTGTAGTCATATGTTCTTCGGAAAACATCAACTCACTGATAGACACGTTTAAGGCGGTTAGCACTTTCTCCAAGGTATCAATCGAAAAGTTTCTTTCGCCACGCTCTAGTGATCCGATATATGCATCATCTAATCCTGAAAGCTCCGCAAGTTGTTGCTGTGTTAATCCCTTAGCCTTCCGAATTGCTCTAATTCTTTCTCCAACCGAATTCCGTAATTTTGTCATATTAAGCACCTCATAACAAGCTTATGGAAGATAAAGTGTGAAAGTCAGGTAGAAGGGAATAGTTCAATTCTTTTTTTGTTGTAACTCAACTAATCCAACAATATTTTTAGTTATAGTAGTAAGAATTTCGAGTTCTGTTGTTTCTCTTGAATTTATGAGTAACATAAGTTCATTTATGATTTGTTTTCGATCCGTAGTTTCATCGAATTGAAAAAGTTCAAAGGCTGGGACTTTTAGCGCTAAAACAATCTTTTCCAACGTCTCCAATGAAATATTTCGATCCCCACGCTCTACTCCGCCAATATAACTGTAATGAAGCCCTGCGGCTTCTGCCAGTTGTTCCTGTGTCCATCCTTTAGCCTTTCTTAGCTCTCGTATCCGGTTTCCGACACTTTCTGGTAAACTCATGTGATCACCTCCACTTAAGGTTAGAAGAGGAGAGAATATCGTTACAGACCATCTTGTGCAAAATAAAAACATATGAAATTGTACTCTTAAGTACTATTTATATTGACCTTCTTTTTCGATTTCTATACAATTGGCTGTAAATGGGAATATAAGGAGAGACTACTCTTGGAAACTTCCATCCTGAAATCACTCAAACCGGACATCCTTGTTGAAATGTTGGAGATGGCTGTGACTTTTGAAAATTGGAAAAAGGTGATGGAGACGGCGGATATTTTGTACCAATGCGTCCAGCGTATCTACGAAGAACGGCAGTATCATAAAGCAATGAAATTACCCGTCCCGTATGTGAATTTAGAACGTCCGTTGGTATATTATTTTGGGCTCAGTCACCTGATGTGCGGAATGGCTCACCAGCATCAGGGTGCATATGAGCAGGCAAGGGAGTGCATCTATAAGTATGCTGAGTTAGGGTGGATGGAGGATTTAGAGGAAGAGGACAATCAGGTTGTTGAGGAATTCAGGTTTCTAGCCAAAACTAATTTATATGCAGTGGATATTTTGTCTGGAAATATAGAGCTGGTCGAGGAATATGTAGCCTTTTTGCAGGATAATCTAGAGGAAATATTACCGGGACTGAATACCATATTACAGGCAGCGCTTAGGTATCATTTGGATGTGGCGGATATTTTACATACGTTTGCTGAGCAGATTGATGAATTTGAGAGTTATGAAGACGCAGAGAACATATCTTACTATTATAGCTACTGCTATCATTTGGCTTTGTACTATCGGAAGTACGGCAGATTACAGGATGCAGTGGGACTTACTGTGCGGGCGATGCAACTAGCTGATCAGTCGGATAATGATCGTAATTGCAAGAAATGTATAGCATTGTTCGAATCATTACGGGAGTCAGCGACAGCGGAGCAAATCAGCGAATATCGACAGATGCTAATGCAGTGTCTTGATGAATACGAAACGGATAGGCATTTCATTGTGAAGAGTGTAAATGAATGATCCGCTATAACCTGAACAGGGGATAGGCTCGTAACGGCGAGGAAATAGATAGGTAAGAGGCGTTTCAGGTGCTAAAATAGCTATGTTACAGATATGTTTTTAAGTTAAGGATCGTAAATACGAGTTTACATTATTATTCGACATAGATAGGGGTATGGAATTTGTTTATTCAGCTTATAGGTGTGGGGAAGTTAAAAGAGAAATATTTGGTCATGGGTATTCAGGAATACGCTAAACGGCTGGGACCATACATCAAGTTCCAAATGATCGAAGTAGCCGATGAAAAGGCTCCTGACACACTGAGCGAGGCGGAGGTTCGGCAGGTCAAGGAGCGAGAGGGAGAGCGCATTCTTGCTCACGTGAAAAGTGAAGCACATGTGATTGTGCTCGCCATCGACGGCAAACTGTGGAGCTCGGAAGAACTTGCGGAGGAATTGGACAAGCTCGGCACCTACGGCACAAGTCATGTTGTCTTCGTCATCGGCGGCAGTCATGGTCTCTCTGACGAAGTTCTCCGCCGCGCCCAGCAGAAGCTGAGCTTCGGAAGAATGACCTTGCCACATCAGCTGATGCGATTGGTACTGGTGGAACAGATTTATCGGGCGGTGAAGATTAATCGGGGGGAACCGTATCATAAATAAGGGCAAGTTTTTGTGAAGGTATTAAGAACGGTTTGTAATCCAAAATAAAAATTAGCTGTTAACGAAAGGAAAAACGCGCTATGGCGCGTTTTCTTCCTTAAACAGTCTCCAAAATGGTTTAAACTGATTTTTTATATACATCTGCAAAAACCTTTGCAAAGTCTCCAATCTTGACTTTGCCGAGGTGGTAGTCGGTGGCACGGAGGCTGGCGTAGAATTCGTCGGCGTTTTCACCCGCGCGGTACAATTGGGCGAAGCCGTTGGCGGTATTTTCATGGAAGCCGATTTTCTTCATATTTTCAGCGAGAGCTTCGACGGGAATTTGTTGGAATTTGGCTTCGATATCATTTTCAGCAAGAGCATTTAGCCAGTCGTTGCTTGTGGCCCAATCGCTTACTACGAATTTCGTGCTTTTTCCCGCTGGGGTGTGAGAAATGAGAGCGTAAGCGACGTCCGCGATATCAACTGGGCTGACCCACCCTTGTGGGATGTCGGCTGAAATTGGACTGAAGAGGATTCGCTGGGCTTTGAGGCTTTGCATGTCGGCAAAAAGATTGCTGTAAAAGCCGACAGGGCGGATATGAACAACGTTCACGCCTTCGAGCGAGTTGAGCGCGTCTTCTGCAAAATGATAGCTGTAAAGGATGCCGGCGTTGGGGTTGTCAGCGCCGACTGAGCTGAGGTTGATGACGTTTTTCACGCCTGAGTTTAGAACGGCAGTCTTGTAATCTTCAGAAAGCTCGATGGCGGTCTGCCACATATCCGTGCCAGTGGCAAAATTGATGCCAGAAATCATGAGGTAAACGACGTCGCTGCCTGTGAAAGCCTTGGTGAGGAAGTCGACGTCACGGTTTGAGCCGACAGCAGCCTTGGCGCCGAGCGCCTCGATGTCGGCGATCCGATCTTTGGAGCTTGTGATGACGGTGACATCGTGACCATCTGCGATGAGGCGTGGAAGGTAGACACGATTGATATTGCCGAGTGAGCCGAGAACTGTGATTTTCATTGTGTTCTCTCCTTCTTTTTGATAAAGTGATGTCAGTGACTGACATTGGAGATCATTATGCGCTTGCTGAATACTGTTGTCAAGAAAAAATGTCAGTTACTGACCTTTTTAATAAATTATAAAAAATTACAAAAATAGGAATGGTAAAATGAATAGTAAAGAGAAACTGCAGGCGGCGGCCACGAAATTATTTATGGAAAAAGGCTATGAAAATACGACGGTGCAAGAGATTGCAAGCCTTGTAGGTGTGACGGAGAGAACCTTTTTCCGGCAATTCAAGGACAAGTCTGACGTGCTTTTTGACACAAGAAATGAGATGGGGCAGCAAGTCGCGGCTTTTATCACGGACCATTTTGACGTCGAGCAAAAGCCGCTGAAGCTTGCGGTTGATGGCTTTGCATCGGTTTTTAGTTTTTTTGATGGCGAGCGGGAGAGGGTGCTGGCGCGGAATCAAATTATTCAAAGTAACCCTGATTTGCAGGAGCGTGAGCTGCTAAAAAGCCAGGCGCTGATTGAGTCTGTCACAAACGTCTTGTCTGTCAAATATGATAGCGAGCTGTCAGAGCTTGCCGCACGATTTGCGGTTGAAATTTTTCACATGGCTTTTATCAAATGGATTGAAAGTGCCGAGAAAGGCTTTGTGGAGCAGGTGCTCGCAGTTTATGAGGTGTATCAAAAACTCTGTCAGTACTGACAGAGTTTTTGATTATTGCGGCGCCGAAAGTCAGGTGACAAGAACATTGCCCAAATGAAGTCCTCATATCGAAGGCTTTTTTAATTATCGGATCAAATTCTTGTCATGTCCGCCGTGCAGCTCGATAACCCCGAGGAATAAGAGAGACAAAAAACTTGCCGTTACAGAAAGTGCGGAGAACCCTATCACAAATGATGCAATTTCGCTTCACACTCGACCTCACACTGTGACGGAGTAGGTTGGTGTGAACTTGGTGAATAAATGGCAGAAAATATGGCTAGCCATAGCCAACCATATTTTTAAAAGCATTTTTTGATTTTAGACACAATCAGGTTTCCCTTTAAAACGAACCTAAATCCCTTCTAGGATCTCTTCCGTTGTGCGAATCCGGCCAATCCTCGGAAAGATAACGTCCCGTACATGCTCATGTTCGGCCTTGGTGAACCCGGTCATGGCGTCAATTGCAAAAATAAGTTGATAGCCGTGCTGAAATGCCTCTCTTGCGGTTGTATCGACTCCGATACCTGAGGATATACCGCATAAAACGATCGTATCAATATTTCGGCGGCGCAGCTGCAGATCAAGGTCTGTTCCATGGAAAGCTCCCCATTGTTTTTTGGAGATGATATGGTCTGTCTCGGTCACTCCGAGCTCGGGAACAAATTCATCCCAGCCCTCTATCAGGTTCAGCCTAGGTACCGTGGTATCGAGCTTGGGAGAAGGTATATCCTTGAAGTCTTTACTGGATACGTGTACAAGATTCACAAAGGCCCCCTTGTTACGAAAAAGATTGGCCAGCTTAGCTGAATTTGCAATGACCATCTCGGCAGAATAAGGAGCATACTGACTGCTAATCCATTTTTGGAGGTCAATGACGACCAGAGAAGTCTTGTTCCAATCCAATAACGGTGCTCGTTCCTCACTCTTCAAATGATTGCCATTTAGTTGATTCATATAGAATCTCCTCCTAACCTTATCTTGTAAAAAAATGATGACTACATCAGTATATAATCGATGATATAGAATAACGAGAGAGGGAATTAACCTAGGAGCGTTACTCCCAGAATACAAAGAAATACTGGAGGGATGAGATGAAATGCAGGAGGAACGCGAAAAGACCGGAGAATTAGCTGAATTTCTCCGTACCCGACGGGCCCGTCTGACTCCGGAGCAGGTAGGTTTGCCTTCCGGTGAAAGACGGCGGACACCTGGTCTTAGAAGGACAGAGGTTGCCATACTCGCTGGTATCAGTGTGGATTGGTATACATGGCTGGAGCAGGGTAGAGACATTCAGGTATCCATCCAGGTGCTTGATAGCTTGTCCCGTGCGCTGCGAATGAACGACATTGAGCGAAAACATCTCTTCTTGCTCGCTACAGGACACTTACCCCCGAGTAATCAAGCGCCACAGAACAAGGTAAGCCGGCTACTGCAGGATTTTTTGGACAGACAGGGGGAAAGCCCTGCCTTTGTGGTAAATTCAAGGTGGGATGTTGTAGCCTGGAACCAGGCCGCAATTCTTGTTTTTGGAGATTACGAAGCAATGTCGGCAAGAGACAGAAATTCGATTTGGCGCCTATTCACTACGAATAATGCGAAGCGGATGCTGGGTGACAGTTGGGAAGCGAACGCCAAACATCGGTTAGCCCAGTTTCGGGCCAACTATGCAAATACAGTCGGGGATCCTTGGTGGGGAGAGTTTATTGAGGACCTCCACCAGCAAAGTAAGGAGTTTCGGGAATGGTGGCCGTTGCATCAAGTTATAAATGTGCCGGAAGGTGAAAAGCTGCTTAATCATCCTGTTGTCGGTTCCCTTCGTTTTGGTCATCTTTCCTTCCAGGCTATGGACTCCGTTGACCTCCAGGTTACAGTTAATATTCCTTTGGATACCCCAACAATTGAAAGAATGAGAAAACTTCTCTCTGCGGTTAATCGATAATTCAGCATTTGCCACGTCCGTTGAAGTTATTCCATTTTGGCAGGTGACCTTTCTTTAGCGGGATGGAATAATGAACGAACATCGTGATGTTAGTATGATTCCAATTTGTAAAAAAATTCAAGTGGGTGAGTTGGGGATATGGCTAAAATCGTCAGCGCATGGACCTAGCCAAACGTAACGGTCGTCTCATCGTTCGGATTAATGACTCACAGGATTGCTCTAAAGTGGTTGTTTAAGCGAGACACTGTAAAGAGACCCTTTTTATTTGCCGTTAGACCCGATACGGTGAACCGTATCACAAGTAAATGAGTTTCTTTAGGCTTCGACAAAGAGTTTGTGAACTAGAACTCGAGGGACAGTTCCATTGACAAGTAGCTCACATTACCACTGACACTCAACTAATGGGCTAAGGTTCAGTGAAATGGCTGTTTAATATCGTTTTCTATTTACTTAGCCAGAGTAACACATCCGCTTAGCCTAAAATATGATGAGTCTAGAAATCAAATGAGGTGAGCAAATGGCAGTCATAAAATCCAGGAAACAGGATATCGATATGTTGGCAAGGTTGCTTCGAGCTGAGGCTGAGGCCGAAGGCGAAATGGGCATGCTCCTTGTTGGAGCTGTTGGTATTAACCGAATAAGAGCGAATTGTTCCGATTTTAAAGGAATCCGGACAATTCCCGAAATGATTAACCAGCCGCATGCGTTCGAAGCGCTACAACATGGTATGTACTATCAAAGAGCAAGAGATAGAGAACGCCGTCTGGCACAACGGGTTGTGAATGGGGAACGGAATTGGCCAGCCAAATACTCGCTATGGTACTTCCGCCCAGGATCGTATGAAAACCCCGGACCATGTCCGCCAACTTGGTATAATCAGCCGTTTGTAGGTCGATGGAAGAAACATTGTTTTTATGAACCGACTGCGATTGAATGCGAAAATGTATATAGTACGTTTTAAAATCTGCATGATTGCATCAGATCAAGTTTTATTGCGGCGGGATTCGTGCATGACTTTGTAGGTAAGAAATCTCCCCCCGCCTCTGCCAACCTTACTAAAAACGAACATAACATACTTAGTTGGTGGATTTTCAGTAACAGTTTGGTTTAGTTAGAAAAAAGACAGTTAGGGCACATTGAGTAGCCTTAACTGTCCTTTTATTCATGACTCCAAGCAGATTGCAGAAATCGTTAGAAATGACGCCAGCCGCTGTTGACAGCGCCTTGCAAAGAGCTTCGAAAATAATATTATGGAATGGTTTGAAGGTAAAAAAATTTAAAAATACCGTAATCAGCCCTTGCGTAGCCTGAAATTTCAAATCTCTATGTTTGTCTCCAAAAACTCAAGATATTTTGGGTCGTCTTCCATAAAAATATCAATACCGGCGCCCATGTAAGCCCGGGTTAACTCGTCAGCCGCCTTTTCAAAGTTTTCCTGTTCATAATATAACTGCCCCAGCCGAAGGTGAATATACGGATTACCCAACCCCTTCGGACACTGTACGGCATTAAAAAAGCACTTGAAGGCCTTATCGTAATTCTTCATACGATAGTGGACATCCCCAATAGCTACATATATCCAGGTAGCGGCCTCCCATTCTTGATGATTTTCAGGCAATAAACGGAGGGCGGCAATATAATTTTGCTTGGCGGCATCAAGATCGCCTGCCTTCACTAAGTCATCGCCTTGTTTACATAGAGCCCTAATTGTGGAATAAGTGGAATCTGAGAGCTGCAAAGCGATCTCTCCTGTTCTATTCGATTGGATTAAGGAATTTTAGCCAATAATCGTTTGTTGGTTTTCATCAAAAATGGTGGCGTCTGGTATTGCCGATTAAATAGCCTATCGCCCAAATGATATGATCTGTAAATTCTTCTCCATGATCAGGTGGGAATACGAAGCAAATGCGCTCGGCACAGTCTTTGACTTTAGGCATTCATATGAAGAGTCTACCAAATTTTTAAGCCTATTCATAGATTGAAAGCGCGTTCTAGTTTATGTGAGTACTATTTTCAAAGGGGCCATGCGTGGCATGTAGTATTTTAAATGGCTTAATATGGTTTAGAAGAAAGGATGATAGAGATGCCAAATGATAATCAACAGCTTCACAAGGAATCAATTAAGTACCTAACGACTGCCCCTCTTCGCGAGAATGATCCTAAGTTTATATGCGCAATAAGTGATGTAGCCTATGAATTTTTAACAACAGATGAAGTAGGTTTGATAGTACAGCTGTATTTTAAAATGAAGAATATTGCCCTGCGAAATAAGATTCTGTATGGTTTAATCCGGTGCAGGAATTTGGAACTGAAGGATTTCTTTCAGAAAGCCTATAAAAAAGAACGATATTTGGATATGAGGCTGCTCGCGATCCATGGATTAGCACAGTATGCCTCAGAAGAAGAGATCGAAAAGGTCATGCAGCATTTCCTTAAGATCTTGATAAAGAGACCAGAGACTACCCCCTATAACTACCAAGAATATGAGTTCTTAAGATCTGCCTTTGGATTGCCTCTACTAATTAAAAAATACGGATATCCCTGTTTTGAAAAAACACTTCAACAAGTCGAGAAACAGTATCAGGATATGCCAGAAGCATTTAGGGGGCATTTTACCCTTGATGAAAACGGCAAGGCAGTTCAATTGAGAAGTCCAAGCGAAACGAAGCAAATGATTGAACGCTTTTTCGCATCCCAGCACCGTTACTAATCAGCCGGACAAGGAGGTAATTCGTTAACACTCATCACAGTCAGATACCCCCCAATCTTCTCCGATTTTAACTGGAGTGTTCCTACCCACGCTCCCAATTTCTATGCTTTAATAAAATGAGCAGTATCAACAAGAAGCGTTGAAAGTGGGATTCTATGAAGCGACTAACGATTGGCCTGTTCGCCCATGTGGATGCAGGTAAGACAACTTTTGCGGAACAGCTGCTGTACCATACGAACAGTATCCGGTCCCGGGGGCGGGTGGATCATCAGGATGCATTTCTGGACAGCCACGACATCGAGCGGGCAAGAGGTATTACGGTGTTCGCAGATCAGGCGGTAA
>NZ_JCAJRU010000155.1:0-12466 GCF_059447605.1 Paenibacillus sp. N119s
AAAACGCTACAATAAAGAACGTTGGCTCAGGTCAACCTGGACAGCATCCAGATTCTACAGTGCTTCTGGGATCTACAATTAAGCCGCTGTCTGTTCTTATTGGATTGGAAGAAGGACTGTTTACAACAAATACGTACTATCAAGACACAGGAGCTGCTTATTTTGGACGTAACAACTCTTCACGGGTACGCAACGCATCTGGTCATGTGTACGGTTCAATGGACCCGGCTACCGCTATTCGCCATTCCTCCAATGCCTTTATGGTCGATATGGTTGGCAAGCGCTTATATAACAAATATATTAATAACGCAGCAGAAGACCAAGGTGTTAACGTATGGGACCGCTACATGAAGGAATTTGGATTAGGTGTTTCTACTGGAGTAGACTTGCCTGGTGAGTTCCGGGGTTGGCGAGAGTATACAAGTAAATCCGAGTCTGCACTTTCCAAATTAGCATATGCATCCTTTGGTCAACAAGGTAAATATACGCCTATGCAACTTGCTCAGTATACAACGATGATTGCTACAAAAGGTAAACGGATGGAGCCGCATTTGGTCAGTCAAATTAAAGATACCAATGGTAATGTTGTCCAGACGTTTAAGCCGAAGGTGCTGAATGAAGTGAAATTCCCGGATGCATACTGGAATGAAGTCATACGCGGAATGGCAACAGATGTCAGCGCATTTAACGGCTTTCCGTATGACTTTGCTCGTAAAACGGGAACATCACAGCAGAGTGTAGGCAGAGAACTAAAAGATAACGGGGTATTTATCGCCTTTGCACCACGCCAGCATCCGAAGCTGGCCGTAGCCGTTGTCATTCCTGAAGGAGGCTTCGGGGCTTGGAGCGCCGGACCTGTGGCACGTAAAATCTTTGATGCTTATGATGAAGTATATGGTCTGGACGGTGTTCCTAAGAAAAAGGATACAGCGACAGCCGATTCTAATGCAGCTAAACAGCCATAATTATTTTATACAGATTTTTACTCATATAAGCTTTCCTCAGCCTTTGGACTGAGGAAAGCTTTTTTTGTTCTTTATACGTTTTCTTACAAAATTGTCACCTTAAATTTCATCGTTTCTTGCTTTCAATATGGTAGGATCAGGAATAGGAGACTTTATTGGAAGGAGTAATGACCAGCTAATATGGACAGAGGTAGTTTGGACAAAAAGTTTTCATTCAAAAAGAAAAATGATGAAGAGAATGCTGAATCACGAAAAAAGCGGACGGTTTTACGAACCAACCTACTGTTTTTTAGTGTTTTTGTGCTGTTTGCCCTAATCATTACCCGACTAGCTGTATTGCAGTTTGTACAATCAGAGGAGCTAAAGGGTCAGCAGCAATCGATAAATACCAAAAATGTCCCGCTTACCCCAAGTCGCGGTACGATTTATGACTCCACAGGTAAGGTTAGACTGGCATATTCCACCCCGGTGCAGTCCCTGTACGTAACTTTGTCTAAGGATTATAGCAAGCGTACGGAAAATAATCGCAAGCCGGGGGAAAAGCTGCTCCCTGAGCTTAATGCTTTTGCTGACAAGCTTGCTAGTAAATTAAACGAACTGGGTCGTGCCGAAGGAGAGCAACTTGATGCAGAGGAGATTATCAAGCGACTCGACCCTGATTATATTCAATATAGAGGATTTACCCCGCGTTTGGTCAAATCTGATCTGAGTCCGAAGGAAATCGCTTATTTTCTGGAGCATCGAGCAGAGTTTCCAGGTGTAGAGGTTATTGAAGAAAGTGTACGCCATTATGACTCGGATCGGGTAGCAGTCCAAACGATTGGATATATGTACAAATTCAAAGGAGCCCGAGCAAATCGGACCAAATATAAAGAGTTGTATGAGGCCAATTCGGAGGTCCTAAGACCGGAACAGGTATATTCGGAAAGCGAAATAGTCGGATATGATGGCTTGGAGCTTCAGTACCAGGACGAGCTGAGAGGAAAAAACGGATATAAAACGGTAGAGGTCAACCCGCGCAGCATGCCGGAGGGCATTGAATCCATTACTCCTCCTGAAAAAGGACATCATTTATATTCCACCATCAACAAGGAAATTCAGCAGAAAACCGAACAGGCCATTATGGATCAGCTTCGCTCGCTTCATACTCATGCCGTATCGGGGGAGCTTCATCAAGACGCGACCACTGGCTTCGCTGTAGCGATGGAGGTAGAGACCGGAAATGTCGTGGCAATGGCCAGCATGCCGGATTATGACTCTAATGTATGGAAAAGTGGGAGTACCTCGCCTTCGGTATATGACGAAATTCAGCATAAAATGGGAAATGGAACAATTAAATCCGTACCTAGCGGAAAAGCGGGTCCACATCCAGAATCCTCGGTGATTCTGGGTTCAACCATTAAACCGCTAACCGTGCTGATCGGGTTGAAGGAAAACCTGTTTTCTCCCGGACAGACTTATCAGGATACGGGAAGTGCATACTACGGCAAAAATCGCTCCAGCCGGGTTGGGAACTCTAGCGGACATGTGTATGGTTCTTTGACACCTAGCAGGGCGATTGAGGTCTCGTCGAATACGTTTATGGTGGATATGATCGGCAAGCCGCTGTATGCCAAATACGGAAGTAATGCAGGGATGCATCAGGGAATTGATGTATGGGACAAGTATATGAAAGAATTTGGATTAGGCGTTCCGACTGAAGTAGATCTGCCGGGCGAGTGGGCAGGCAGACTTGAGTATACGAGCAAGCATGAAAGTGCGCTGACACGTTTGGTACAGGCATCCTTTGGTCAGCAGGGAAAGTATACGGCCATGCAACTGGCCCAGTATACGACTGTACTGGCAACAAAGGGCAAGCGCATGCAGCCTCATTTGGTCAGCAAAATTGTGGATGACCAGGGGAATCTCGTACGTGAGTTTAAGCCGAAGGTGCTGAATGAGGTCGCTTTTTCAGATACGTACTGGGACACTGTGGTTCGCGGCATGGCTACAGATGTTAAAGCGTTTAACGGATTTCCTTATGATTATGCCCGTAAAACAGGGACTTCTCAGCAGGTAGTGGGTAGTACGGTTAAAGATAACGGGGTGTTCATTGCTTTTGCTCCCCGTCAAAATCCGAAGCTAGCTGTGGCGGTGATCATTCCTGAAGGAGGCTTTGGTGCGACGAGCGCGGGACCTGTTGCGCGTAAAATATTTGATGCGTATGACGAAGTATCCGAGCTCGATGGTATTCCCAAAAAGCCTCAGGCAGCGAAATAAGGGTTTGAATTCTTTTGTGGGCATCTCTTTTTCATGGTAAAATGTCGTTGGACATAAGGGACATACAGGAGGAAGAGAGACGATGGGAGAAAACCAACATAAATACAAACTGCTTGCGCTCGACATGGATGGAACTTTACTGAACGATAATCATGAAATAAGTCTGGAAACGATTAATTGGATTAACAAGGCGATTCAGGAAGGGATTCATGTATGCTTGTCCACTGGACGTGCAGCGATGCATGCTTTGCCTTACGGTCAGCAACTTGGTCTGGAGACGCCTATGGTAACCGTAAATGGCAGTGAAGTGTGGAAATCGCCTCACGAATTGTGGCGCCGCTACTTACTTGATAAGGAGCTTATTCGCAAGATGCACCAGATTGCCGTAGAAACAGACTCATGGTTCTGGGCTTACTCAACTGAGGAATTATACAATAGAGATCGTTGGCCGGACACATTGGATACACAGGAGTGGCTTAAATTCGGTTTTAATACGGAAAATGACGAAATTCGCCATCAAATTTTGCTGCAGCTTCAGGAGTTGGGAGGACTTGAAATTTCCAATTCCTCGATGACGAATCTGGAAATTAATCCGGCTGGTATATCCAAAGCCAGTGGCATCGCTGAAGTGTGCGACCTGCTTGGCATTACGATGGAGCAGGTGGTTGCCGTTGGCGACAGTTTGAATGATCTGGCTGTGATTCAAGCGGCTGGACTGGGCGTAGCGATGGGGAATGCCCAGGATACTGTAAAAGAAGCTGCTAATGTAGTCGTGGCTTCGAATAATGACGACGGCATTGTAGAAGTGATTCGTGATTATGTGCTTGTGTAATAAAATAAATAAGGCACAAGCAAGATGAATAGACGAAAAGGAGGAGGCCCATGGACGTTGTAGGCTGGATTGTTGTCATTGTACTGTTCATTGTGGGCATGGCGGGAGCGGTATATCCCGTATTGCCGGGGGCGCTCGCCATCTATTTTGCATTTTTTGTATACGGCTGGTTTTTCTCGTTTGCTTCATATAATAAGTTATTTTGGATTATACAAACCCTCATCGTCGTGGCTCTTTTTATAGCCGATTATGCTGTAAATGCGTGGGGAGTCAAGCGATTTGGCGGCTCACGTCTGTCGGCGATCCTCAGTACTGTGGGGATCATTATTGGCCCCTTCGTTATTCCGGCATTCGGTCTGATTTTGGGACCATTTATCGGTGCTGTGCTGGGTGAACTGATTGGCAAAGCCCCGCTAGATCGAGCAATTAAAGTAGGTTTTGGCTCGGTCTTGGGCCTCTTTACCAGCACCGTGATGAAAGTAATTTTGCAGCTTGCTATGATTATTGTATTCTTGATTTGGGTGTTATAATCAGAGATTCGTTTATTATGATTTGCAGAGACAGAATCGACATGCGGCTCCGCACCGGTGATGGCTCAGGCCATGACTATTTGTTGCGGGGCTTTTGCATGCATGTGAACAGCAAGAAAGAAGGGAACGCATTTTGTCCAATAAAGAAACATTCCTTAAAGGTACGCTTATTTTAGCCGCTGCCGCCTTGGTGGCCAGAGTGCTTGGTCTGGTACAGCGCGTTCCATTGGAGCATTTGCTCGGCTCCGTCGGGAACGCCTCGTTTACCATTGCCAACAACGCTTATTTGATGCTGCTTACGGTTGCTACGGCTGGCATTCCCAGCACACTGAGCAAAATGGTTTCGGAACGCTACGCACTGAATCGGCCTGCGGAAGCGCGACGTGTGTATCGTGCGGCTTTGATATTCGCAGCCGTAGCCGGTATTATCATTACCGCGCTGCTGTATTTTGGAGCGCCTTATTTTGCCGAGCGTGTAGCAGGGGTTCCGCAGTCAGCGCTGGCTATTCAGGCTTTGGCACCTGCTTTGCTGTTGTTTCCTGCCATTGCCATGATGCGCGGATACTTCCAGGGACGCGGTAATATGACCGCAGGCGGTATTTCGCAAATTGTCGAGCAGGTCGCACGGGTAGCAACCGCAATTCTGCTTGCCTTTATTATTTTGAAGCTTGGTTATGGAGATCGTGAGGTTGCGGCGGGTGCCTCCTTTGGGGGAGTCATGGGAAGTCTTGGCGCTTTGGCGGTCATGTTGTACTACACGGTGAAGTTGCGTCGTCAGGATCGCCAGGACCGTCAAGAGCAATTCCAAGAGGAAAGCTCTGCGCTACCGATGATGCGCATTTACAAAGATATTTTCAAGCTTTCTATTCCCATTGTATTGTCGTCCTTGACGGTTCCGGCGGTCAATTTTATTGATACGTCGATTGTGGTTAGACTGTTGTCTGGACAAGTGGGATTGGATCAGGCCACTACTCAGTTGGGTTATCTAGGTTCTAGGGCACAGAGTGTGGCAGGCATTCCGCCGATTTTGGCTATTGCACTCAGCCAATCGCTCATTCCGATCATTTCGGCGGCTTTTGCCCGTAAGGACGAGCAGCATTTACAAAATCAGATGACGCTCGCCTTGCGTATCTCTATTTTAACTGGAATGCCAATTGTGCTGGCCTTATGTGTAACTGCTTATTCCATTAATGGTCTGCTATTCAGCTCGCTTGGAGGCAGCGGAATTATCGCTGTTCTGACACTCGGGACGATCTTCCAGATTACGATGATGACCTCTAATTCGATATTGATTGGTATGGGCAAGCCACGTATTTCAATGATCAATGTGATGGTCGGTATCGTCGTGAAGTTGGCAGCGAGCTGGCTGCTGGCTAGTTGGCTTGGGATTTACGGGATTATTGCCGCAACCGGATTGTGTTTTCTCGTCATTACGTTGCTGAATTTGCGTGTGCTGAAAGGGATCGTTTCCTTCTCGATTATGGGCCGTCGCTGGGCAAGCTTCGTAATTGCAGTCGTAGTCTCGGGAGCTATCGGGTACGGTGTAAATGAAGCCTGCATTATGCTGGTACATCTAATGCCTGCGCGTGTAGCCTTCTTGATCGCGTGCTGCATTGCCGGAGCGGTTGTACTGGTATGCTACTTGGTATTGCTGGTTGCACTGCGTGTATTGCGCAGGGACGAGCTGGGTAACTATCCGCGTATATTGCAGAAGGTGTTGCGTCCGTTAATGCGTCTACAGCGTGAGTCCACAGGACATCGAGGCTAAAGAGTCATCATTCAGTGGAAGGGCCGTAAGTTGTTATGGGCATCATGGGCCATTGCTGTTTTTTGAATGCCATGACGGTGTTCATGGCGCATGGCAAATAACAGAGGCCGTCTTGGTTCACTGAGATGCCCAAGCGTGGAACCATCCTGAAACCAATCATAACGAGGGATCGGATCATATGCTGTATCTGACCAGACGGCGTTCAACTCCGGGCTGTACAAACGTTGACCCGGCGGAAGCCATTCATGCGCTAAAAGCGTTGCACTCTCTTTTGGAGAGCGCAGCGCTTTTTGTTCGTTGGGAGTGAACAGTCCAGGCCAATAGTCGCTGCGAGAACCGGTATGCGGCACGCGGGTAGCAAATGCGGTTACCTGATCCAGTACCTGCTGATGACCAAACAACATAGCGTAGAGGCTTTTGCCAAAGCCGATCCGCTCGTCCAGATGGCCGAAACGCTCCATGACAAGTCCGGCAAGTCCATCATTTAGCCCAAGCGGAAAAATAATCTGATTGAGCTGAAGCCAGTCATGCAAATAAAACCCTGGTTTGTGGGTTACAAATTTTTGGAAATACGGATCTTTCACGACCCGTCCTTCAATATAGTTTTGTTCATTAATAATGAGCGCCACCGTCAAAAGAGAACTATCCCGCCAAGCCCAGAAACGTTCCCAAAAGGGCTTCATGAATGGCGAAACGTGAAAATAAGGCAATAAATGAAAGCAGCTCCGTCCCAAATGACGGCTATGCATGTAAAGCTGCAACTGCGGATAAGCGTCCTGGAAAATAAGGGCGTTACAGCGCTCCAGCAGTCGATACAGCCACTCCTTTTCCTGTTCGTCGAACAGGTCGCCAATAAGCTCACTCTTCAAGTCGGTCATATTATAGCCGCCGTTACGGGAAACTAGATGAGCGAGTAATGCCCAGTGCAATTCAGGGTAGCCACGATAGCAGTCGAGGTAAGCGGCCGTGCGCGTAATGTTGCTGCGATTCTCCTGTGCTGTGTCGTTCTTGATCCGCTCCAGCAGCTCACAGTCTGTTTCACATAAAGGCATATTTAGAGAAGAGGGACGCGTAGCGGGACCGTTGACCAGCATTAACGCTTCAGCCTCATTCATAGCGGACTGTGCCGACTGATAATCCCACGGCAGATCACGTAAGGGATAGCGTAATTTACGGGATTCGGTCCAGGCCGCACGTTTGCCTTCCCATGCCTCTTCCGCAGCACGCGGAACGGAACCCAGTAACTTTAGCCCTCCCTGAAGCTGTCGAGATGCAGCATGGAGCCATTCGGTCAGAGACATGTTTAAATAACCTCCTTTCAAGTGCAGGCATTCCCGTATTCCAACAAGTATGTTGGGTATGCTGTAGGATGTTTGTCACTGTTGTGGATTCTTAAGTATAGCTTTAGTATGCCTTAATGAGAGGGCTTCCAATCAGCATGTGAGCAGAATAGGGAGTGTGCAAAAGCCTTACTTGGCGTTAAAATAGAAAGTACAGGATCTTATGCACAAAAGAATTTAGAGGAGGAATTATATATGCAAAAAATCGTCTCTCATGAAGACTTTAATAAGGCAATATCCAATTCAGGCGTAACGGTAGCTGTGTTCAAGGCGGATTGGTGCGGGGATTGTCATTTTATTGATCCGTTCATGCCTGATGTGGAGCAACAATATGCAGACAAGCTTACATTAATTGAGATTGACGTAGAACAGGCCGAAAGTGTCAGTCAAGAGCAAAATGTTCTGGGTATTCCTAGCTTTATCGCTTATAGTGAAGGCCGAGAGTTGGTACGTCTGGTGAACAGACTGCGTAAATCCCGCGAAGAAATCGAGCAGTTTTTGGACCGGGCTGTAGAAGTCCATGCTAATCTCGCAAAATAATTGGATCATGGTATGTATGATGGGCCCGCAGGGCACCATATCATCAAGACATTCAGAAAGCCGCTTCCTTCAGTAGGAGGCGGCTTTCTTACGGACACGTTCACATTTTGTCAACAAAGCTCGTATGTCAAGGACCGATATATCAGTTATAATTACTTTAAGTGATCATTTCACAACATCTAAAGTGAATAAATATTATATTTGGAAGGATACGGGTGAATTCATTGAATAACAAAATGAGAATATTAAAATGGCTGGCACTCGTAACATGTATTGTCATGTTTTTGGCTACCTTTGGTGGAGGGGTCGTGACGCGAACGGATTCGGGCCTTGGGTGTGGACGAGAATTCCCGCTTTGTAATGGTAAACTGGTTCCGGCGCATACCATCGCATCCCTTATTGAGTTCTCGCATCGCTCCGTCAGTGCCATGGCCGGGATTCTTTCTATCGCCTCGTTTGTTGGCTTTTTGCTGTTTATGAAGCATCGGAAGGATTTACAGCTATTCTCGTTGCTCACGCTATTGTTTGTAATCATACAAGGTGCGATGGGGGCGTTGGCTGTCATCTTCTCTCAATCGGCTGCAGTCATGGGACTGCATTTTGGCTTTGCGCTGATTGCTTTTGCCAGTGCGACCATGATGACGCTGGGGGCTTGGCAGGAGCATGCCGATTCACGCTACACTCCGCGTCTGATTCCTGGGCGTGTCAGTCGGGGTTATCGTAACTTTATATGGCTGTCAACGATCTATACCTATATTGCTGTCTATTCAGGGGCGTTGCTTAGTCATTCGGTTATCCAGAAGGTTGTAAATATTGGGGGCATTATTTCTCCACTGCTGCTTCATCAAATTTCAGCTGGTCTACTGTTTGTCATTATTTTGGCTGTGGGTCATTACTCGTACCGTTATCATCCGAATCACCGGGATATTCGTACACTGGGTGTCGTTTCGGTCCTATTGATCATTCTTCAAGTGGTGATTGGCATTATCTTGCTGTACGTCAATAGACCTGAAATTTACATGTTTATCGTGCTGGGACATATGCTGGTGATTGCATCATTGTTCTCCATTCTGGCTTATCTGAGCTATCGTGTATGGCAATTATCACCTGACCGCAAGCTGATTCCGACCCAGGCACAGCGATCCTAAGCATTCGTAGATCATAGTGAAACGTATTTTTGCCCAAAAGGCGCTTGAACACGTATAATAACATCATAAGAAACAAACCAGGCCCACGAGTTTCTCGAGGGCTTGATTTGCTTAGGAGGAATTATCCAGTTGATCTATCAGAATTTGCGCCAATTTATCGAAGCGCTGCGTAAAGAAAATGATCTTAAAATTATAGAAGCACCTGTTGATCCTTATTTGGAACTGGCCGAGATCCACCGAAGAGTCATACAGGAAGAAGGTCCGGCGCTGCTGTTTACCAATGTCAAAGGCACCCCTTTTCCTGTCGCCAGTAATTTGTTTGGCACAAATCGCCGTGTGGATATGGCTTTTGGTCCTCGCCCAGAACAACTGATGGATGCAATTGTAGGCGCGACCAAAACGTTGCTGCCACCTACACCCAAAGCATTGTGGAATGAACGTGGGCTCATTAAGGACATGCTAAAAGTAGGACTAAAAACCGTATCTCATAGCGAAGCTCCTGTTTTGGGTGTTCGCCGTACAGATGCTCCGCTGGCTCCACTGCCTAGGGTGACCAGTTGGCACGAGGATGGAGGGCCGTTCATTACGCTTCCGCTGGTGTATACCGAGAAGCCAGGCCAACCCAAGGATCACAATTTGGGAATGTATCGCATCCAGATTTATGATGATCAGACGACTGGAATCCACTGGCAGATCCATAAAGGCGGTGGTTTCCATTATCATGAAGCCGAGCTGCGCAATGAGCCGTTGCCGACGACGATCATCATCGGCGGCCCGCCTGCCCTGATTGCGTCTGCGATTGCGCCGGCCCCGGAAAACTTGCCTGAGCTAATGCTGGCATCCCTTATTATGGGGGGCAAGCTGCCCATGACGGAAGACCCGCTTGGGGGTCACCGTATCCCGGCAGAAGCCGAATTTGCGATCAGCGGCTATGTGCCGCCTCATGAACGCCGCCCGGAAGGGCCGTTTGGCGATCATTTTGGCTATTACTCATTACAACATGACTTCCCTGTATTTCATGTCAAGCATATGCATCATCGCAAAGATGCCATTTATCCGGCAACCATTGTAGGTAAGCCACGGCAGGAAGACTACTATCTTGGCGAGTTTTTGCAGCGTCTGTTGTCGCCTGCCTACCCGCTTGTGATGCCTTCCGTCAAGTCATTGTGGGCATATGCGGAAACGGGTGTACATGCATTGGCAGCGGCAGTCGTACGTGAAAGCTACTCCCGTGAAGCGCTTGTATCGGGCTTTACGATTCTGGGTCAAGGTCAATTGTCATTGACCAAATTCCTGATGCTGACGGATCGGGTCATCGATTTATCTGACTTCAACCTGCTGCTCGAAACCATTCTGGAGCGGTTTAATCCAGCAAGAGATTTGTTTATTTTCAACCATACCTCTCACGATACACTCGATTACACGGGCCGTAAGCTGAATCACGGCAGTAAGGCGATTCTGATGGGAGTAGGCGAGCCTGTGCGTGAATTGCCTCGTGCTTATGAGGGAGGCGATCTGCCAGGAATCCGTGACATCGAACCCTATTGCGGAGGGTGTCTCGTCGTTTCGGGTGACTCCTTTGAACAGGAGCCAGAACTCGCTGCGCGTGTGTTGGAACGATTAGCGGCGGGTGAGCAAGAGTGGCCGCTTGTCTTTATCGTGGATGATGCCAAAGAAGTCGTGCGCTCCCAAGCCTCGTTCCTGTGGACGGTATTCACACGCTTCAACCCGGCTACAGATATGTACGCCGACAGCGAAGTACGTTTGCACCACCTGAACTATAAGCTGCCAATTGTAGTGGATGCACGTATGAAGCCGGGCTACCCTGATGAGGTACTGCCGCGTGAGGATATTGTTAAACTTGTAGATCAACGGTGGACGAGTTATTTTGCTTGACGCCTGTTAAAGCATCAAACAGCCGGATTTTACAGATATGAAGGAGGCGTGAGCATGATACGCAAGCTGTTGGGCGAGCCCCCACGTGTAAACAGTGGTCTCCTGCTGGATGCCATGAATAGCATGTCAGACATGTTGCATTTACTGGAACGGCAAATCCAGGCGAGTGGTGATCCGACGCATGACTTTCGGAAGGCAGAAATTTTGACACGTGGTCTGATGTCGTCTTTGGATGAACTGGAGCAGAGCCATCATGCTGCCGCCTTCTTCCGTAAGAAAGTAAAAGCCGGATACGCCGAAGATATGAGCAAGGATGAAAAATCCGATTATGCTTTATATGTTTTCTTTTATAAGGATGGGTTTGTGCGAGTATTTTCCATTTTGGATAAGCTTGGTAACTGGATGAATGACCTGTATGATTTAAAAACAGGGCAGTATAAGGCGCATTATTCTTATTTTACTGTGTTGCGACAGCTCAAGTATCTTAAAATGCATCCTGCATTGACTGATAATCTAAATGATATCAAGGACACATACAACGATGCTATCAATCGGCTACGTAAGCGGCGAAATACGGAGATACACTATATGAATACGGAAATGCAGGATGATCTCTGGCAACGACACCGTGCTTTATATGGCAAAATCCAACTGGAGGACCTCGATCACCATCTGGAAGATTTGCAGCAGGGCTTGGAAATGGTGTGCCGGTCGCTGTTCAACGTTTTTTCTTATACTACGAAACATTGGGAGAACCGGGCAGTACGTCCATAATTATGACAGAAAATATCCTTTGACAAAGCAATGTAAACTAACTATACTGAAACCTAGTTTCAGAAAAATGCTTGAATTATTTCTAACATAAACTTAACGGACAGCTAAAGCTGGAGTTTAACATATTTTTCTTATCCAGAGAGGTGGAGGGACTGGCCCGATGAAGCCCGGCAACCCGTTCTTTCCCGGTGTAATGCACCGGGAGGGAACATATGGTGCTAATTCCTACAAAACCGCTAGAGTTATTGCGGTTTTGGCAGATGAGAAAAGGTTCGCAAGGTGGGGCCCTTTTCATTCTGTGAAAGGGGCTTTTTTGTATAAATAAATAGCGAATTTATACAATCCTGAGAGATGACAACTGGTTAAAAGGGTAAGGAAGAAGTGAAGGAGGTCGCAGCACGTTGATAGAACTTA
>NZ_JCAJRU010000156.1:0-12433 GCF_059447605.1 Paenibacillus sp. N119s
CTTCGCAGAGCAGCCTCCACTGTTTGTGGATTGAACCTTTTTCCATCTCGTTCAATGTAGGAATACAACTCGTGAAGAATCGAAGAGAAAATAACCGTATCCATGCTCTCCGTTTCCACATACTCTTCCAGTTGAAGCGCATCACCTTTGATGACATCCCAACGGCGGTGCTCCAATTGCTTTTTACGCTTAAGCGCCTCAATCACATTCACAGAAATATCAAGCCCCAACGGCTTCGAGTCTGGTCTTTCCTGCTCGATCAGGTCCAGCAGTACGCCCCCGCCAGGTCCGATATCCAGTATACGGGTTCCAGTCACATAATCCAGAATGACCCTTTTGAAATCCGCGGTCTGGTTCATATCTGTAAGGTACGTCTCCTCATTGTGAAAACGATCATAAGCATCGCGACGTAAGCCGAACAGATCAAACAGCAGCAGAACTGCTTTGTCATACAGAGGCGTCTTTTCTGCCTCAATACAAAAGTCGATCAGTTTTTCAGCAGCTGATGAAAATACAAAATTAAAAAATACGGTACTTGGCAGCTCCTCTTTATGCTCTACGGTTACACTCAAATGAGGATTATGCTTCCGTTTTCCTTTTGAAATGTCCTGCCAGGACAGTGAGCTTAAATATTTTTCTATCATTCGTTTTTTGTATACGTTAATTTTCTTAACACCACGATAGTCATAATACATCGTATTCATAAGCGATTCAAAACTGATATGCCGTACCGTTGCCGGCTGTTCCTGTCCTGTGCCATCCCGCAACGTGAGTAAGAATACCTTGACCAGTTCTTGAAGTGAAAAATCTTGCAAAGCGGATTCTACATACCAAAGTGTCCGATTCTCCAGCGGAGCCAGCGCCTTCTCTACATTCAGCTCCCGCTCCAGCTCGGCGTAAGCCTGCTCAAACGGCTCCCCTGCATGAATCGAAACCGACCGCAATCTCTCCAATCGCTCCTTTACACTCCAGACTACAGGTGCGTTATCCCAAGCAATCCAGCCGATTAGCTCCTCTACTTCCCCTCGTACTTGCTCCCATAATGCAGGGTCTACACCGGCAATGATACATTCGTTCAGTGCTCGTAACACAAGTTCCAATTCCTCCGGGCTTAGCCAGCCCTTGCGAGTGATTTCGAGCAGCAGTCGATTTTCTGCAAAGGGTATTTCTCCCCGTATATATTGTCCGATTAATCCATGCGTCTCAATCAGAATCCGGGTCATGCTGTTGCGCGGGTAAGCAGGGGACTCTGCTTGAGCCTGTCTGACATACAGTTGGGAGGAGCCAATATTATGTACAAATAAATTGATGCCCTCATGCTGCCAGCGTAGCCGTTCGCGGACTGTGCCTCCTTTGGCTGTCTCAGACCATACCAACACATCCTCCAGTAGCTCTTTAATCCAGAATGACAATGGAAGTCCGTCCAAAATAAGTAACGTACGCTCCACGTAGTCCAGCACAGGATTAGCATCCTTTAACTCGCCTATGGATCGAATGCGCTCCAAATTTACAATACGCTCCTCAGCCGAAACAAGCAGCTTTAGCCAAGTCGGTGTATCCCAGGCCAGATCACTTTCTTTCCTGTAATTAGCAATGGCTTTTAACGATTGCAACATTTTTCTCACCTCGTGTGATTCGGATTCGGTATACACAGGAGACTTTGGAAAATATCTTGTATACCCTACACTTTACCATACATTTGTAACTTCCACCTCGTGGAAAATATTAAACATTTGTTTCAATTATTCAGTTGACATTGCTCTGTGTTTCGCATCCCCTAATTAAAGTACCCGTAACTTCGTTTCGTCTCGCAAAAGCAAAAAGATACCTTCCAGCCCTAATGCTGAAGATATCTTATCACTGTTGTTATACGCAGAAAAGTCATTCTCCTGCGATGTTTATAAAATTATAGTGCCGCTGTGTGGCACGTCGTCAACCATCTATTCGTATTCCGTATTCGGTTATCCAACAGAAACGCCGTCTGGTACCGGAATACCAAAGTCAGGTGTTCCATCCTCATTCCAATTCAAACGCTGAACACGTGTATGACGATTCGGATCATACAGCGGGTCACCTGTAATTTCCTTGTAATTGCGGGCGTGATATACGACAACGTCACTACCGTCCTCAGCAACTGTAAAGCTGTTGTGACCAGGTCCGAATTGACCTGTCTCCTCATTCGTGCAGAATACTGGCACAGGAGACTTAGCCCACGATTTCGGGTCAAGCAAATTCGCATTCTCGTCTGCCGTCAGCAGACCCATGCAATAATTGTGGTCCGTGGCACTAGCTGAATAGCTGATAAAAATCCGGCCGTTCCGTTTCAGAACCGCAGCTCCTTCATTCACCTTAAAACCAATGACTTCCCAGTCATATTCTGGTGTAGAGATCATGACTTGCTCCCCGCGCAGCGTCCACGGATTGCTCATTTCAGAAATGTACAAATTGGAATTGCCTACGATATCCGGGTCTTTCTGAGCCCATACATAATATAGAACTCCATTATGCTGGAAGGTTGTCGCATCGAGAGCAAACGACTCCCAACGAGTTTTGATCTGTCCCTTTTCCACCCATTCGCCTTCCAGAGGATTAGCTGAAGCATTTTCCAGTACGAACATCCGATGGTCGAACAGACCTTCCTTCGTTTCTGTGGTACGAGCTGCTGCAAAGTAAATGTACCATTTGTCGTTAATATAATGAATTTCCGGTGCCCAGATGTTCGCGCTTAACGGGCCTGTTTCATACTTATGCCACACTGCGACTGGCTCTGCTGTATTCAAGCCCTGAATAGTGCGTGCCCGCCGTACCTCAATGCGATCATACTCTGGCACAGACCCAGTAAAATAATAATATCCATCACTATGCTTGTAAATCCAAGGGTCTGCGCGTTGCTCAATGACTGGATTATTAAAAGATACAGTTTGATTCATGGTTTTTCTCTCCTCTATGTGTAGTATGTAGTTCATAAGATTAATCGCTGATACGTTTACCCCAGATGGAAATTCCCTTTTCGTTCATACCCGTAAAAATTAGTGTATGACGGCCAAGCTCCCAGTCCCATGAAGGAAGCAATAACAACTCTTCCTTTACTCCTTCAGATGAATTGCTCCAATCCATTGTTAGCGTACGTTTGCCATCAAAATTCCAATGACCTTCCAGAGAACCGCTGGTTGCCCGTCCTCCGTCCTCCAGACGGAGCGGTTCAGCTTCCACCTGACCGTCTATTTCCTGTCTGATCACGATGCGCTCCCAGTTGCCAGATAATAGTCTTTGGGGTATATCCTGCTCCCTTTCGCCCGCATACCGCTCCGGCGACACGACAGGCCAGCCATCAGCCGTCCACAAGATTTTGCGCACATGCAAGTAAGGCCAACTTTTATCCGTTTCTCCCCGCGCATGATGTACAATATAGTAATCGTCTCCGTCCTTCAGTACGGAGTTATGACCTGGCGCAACCCAGCCTTCTCCTTCACTAAAACGGTAACCACCCAGCACCTTGTTACCAATCTCATATTGAGGCAAATAACTGGTATTCGCCATGTCAAGTCCATTCATATCCATGTATGGACCTGTGATAGAATCCGAGCGAGCAACGCGAACATTGTAGTCCTCAAACAAGGAATCATACGAGACGAACAAGTAGTATCTACGGAACTTTGGATTGTACACAATGTACGGTCCTTCTATAGCTCCGTCCTCGGTTGCCCGATCTCTGGCAGCGATATTTTTACCATAGCCCGATTCTTTGAGTTTTCCAGTCTGGGGATCGAGTGGTGTAATATAAATTCCGCCAAAAAATGATCCATACACCATCCACAGATTTCCTTCGGCATCCAATACCGGATTAGCATCAATTGCATTCAGCTTGTCATGTTCATCTGTTTTAACAACCAGCCCCTCATCCTTCCATGGTCCTTCTGGGGAATGGGATGTTTGCAATCCAATAGCTGATCGTGTACTGCCAAATGTGGAGGCAGAATAATACATGCGATAGGTGTCACCTATCTTTATGACATCTGGAGCCCACAGATTGGTTGCTGATGACCATGCTCCCGCTTCCTTGGGGATGCCAGGCAGAGCATACTGAACCCAACTCCAGTGAATCAGGTCGGTCGATTTGCGCACCATGACACCCGGCCTCAGCTCTCCACCTGTTTTTACATCCGTCGAATAGACGTAATATCCCTGATCGGTTTTGATAATCGCCGGGTCATGCGCATTGTTAATAGTCCAGCGCTGTTCATCGTCTATCGTACTTTGATCATACAAGCGATCAGGAGGTGGAGCCTGCGGATATACAGGGTTCGGAGTGTTATCCCCACAGCCGGATAGACCCAGCATTAGCAGCATAACCATAACTGTTATTCTCCTCCTTCCTCTACTCAATACATAGGGTGACTGTGTTACATCCTTCATCCGAATCGTCCAAGTGCAAGTGTCAATTAACCCTTGACCCCTGAAATGGCAACCGACTCAATAATTTGTTTCTGGAAGATTAGGAATATAATCAATACAGGTAACAAGGCTATAATGGAAGCTGCCATAATAAGCGGATAGTCCGTCTGAATGGCGTAAGTCGCATTAAAGTTCGCAATCACCAGCTGCAATGTCTGCGTTTCTGGTGAGTTCAAGTAAATAATCGGTGCCAAGTAATCGTTCCAAATGCCCATAAACCATAAAATAAGCTGTGCGGCAACTGCCGGCTTAATGAGCGGGAACGTAATCGACGAATAAAGTCGGAAATAAGAGCTTCCGTCAATTTTAGCAGCTTCGATAATAGCATCCGGTACACTGAGCAAATACTGCCGCAGGAAAAAGATCATAACTACATTACCGAACAAGCCAGGAACGATCAACGGCAACAGCGTATCTACCCAGCCAAGTTTGGAGAACATCATAAACTGTGGAATCATAACTGTTGGGTAAGGAATCATCATGGATGCGATAAGTGCCAAAAACAGTTTATTTTTATGAGGGAATCTCAGCTTCGCGAATGCAAAAGCAGCCACACTAGATGTAAAAGTACCTACAACCGTGACACTTACAGCCACAATCACACTGTTCTTGATCCCGCTTAACAGAGGTCCTGCTTCCCAAATTTCCTTGTACTTACCAAACTGAAACACCTCTGGTATCCATACGGGTGGAAGTGCAAAGACATCCTGCTTTTCTTTTACCGAAGTGGACAACATCCAAAGCAACGGTGCGATCATCGCAATCGCTCCAATCGCCAGTACAATAAAGATAATGATATTGGTAACTTTCGTTTTTTGACTATGGGACATAATCAGCCTCACTCCTTTCCGCGAAAATCAATCCCCATCAAAGGATGATTTTTCATTCATTTTAAATTGAATCAAAGTTACGATAAAAATGAAGATGCCGAGAATCATAGCCATCGCGGAGGCATATCCCATTTGCAGGTTTTTGAATGCCTTATCCCAAATATAGAAGACAATCGAAGCGGATGAATATTCCGGACCCCCTGTAGGTGTCATAATGTTCATTTCAGTAAAGATTTGCGAACCACCAATAATGTTGGTGACGACCAGGAAGAAGGTTACTGGTTTCACCATTGGCCATGTAATATTACGGAACATTTGGAATCCGCTAGCTCCGTCCAGCTCTGCTGCTTCATAATAAGAGCGGGATACACTTTGCAGTGCAGCCAGATATAGCAACATTGTATAACCGAGACCTTTCCATACGGTCATGAGAATCAGGGCTGGTTTGACTGTATCCTTATCCATCAGCCAGTTAGGTCCCTTAATACCGAACAGCTCAAGAAATTGGTTCACCAAACCATAATCTCCGTTGTAAGCCCAGTTCCACATAATAGAAACGGCAGCCAACGAAGAAATGACCGGGATATAATAAATCACCCGAAATGTCGTCGTACCTGGAATTTTGCGATTCAACCCCAGTGCCAGCAACAAAGCTAGTACAAGACCGATTGGAATACCCAACATTAAGAAAAGAGTATTGTACATCGACTTATAAAAGAGTTCATCGCTAAATAAATCCTTAAAATTGTCGAACCCAATAAAATTCATTTGACCCAATCCGTCCCAGTCTGTAAAAGAGCCGTATAACGAATAGACAAACGGGAACAACGTGAAGATTAGCAGACCGAGAATAGGCGGAAGAATAAATAAGTATCCATATATCTTCTCTTTGCGGTAGAGATTAGATTTGGTTATCACAGGGCTCACCTCTGTTTCTGATTTGGAATGAAGATGATGTTAGCAGCATGATATTCAGCCACTAACATCATCCTTTTTTCCTCTATTTACGCATTATTTCTGTGATTTTTTCTCTTGCTCCACCGCTTTATCCAGCAGTTTCTGCATCTTCGGTTGTTCTTGTTTCACATAATCTGCTGCCGTAATTTTGCCATCCAGCACAGGTTGAATATCTGTGAAGAAAATATCGCACCATTCTGCGTTATACGTATAGTTTCCTGGTAAAGAACGTCCATAGTCATTTACGATATCAATAAATTCCTGTTTGTTGTTAGGCTTTGTTTTTGTATCTTTGGCCCATTCATCAGCCATATCCAGCAGATTCGGAATTTGTACCTTGGCATCTACGAGCTGCTTCATGCCTTCCTTGGAAGTAGTCAGATAGTTAACCAGTTCTACAGCTTCATCCGGATATTTGGTTTTAGAGGAAACACCGATACCCAGAGAACCAATCCATGTTGCCGGTTTGCCCGTCGATCCTGTTGGGAAAGGCAACAAATCATATTCGAATGGCAGCTTTTCAAATGTACTCATATCCCAAGGTCCTACCGGGAAGAAGGCCATCTCGCCCTTCATCCAGCGTTGATATGTGTCCAATGTTTGTGATTGTTCAATGCCAGGTGTGATTTTATATTTGTTTTGCATATCAGCAAAGAACTGAAGCGCTTCCGCAAATTTCGGATCATCAATCGTTACTTTGGTTTTGCTCTCATCCAGCCAATCAGCGCCATTACTCCATACAAAGGCTTGCAATGCCCATTGAACGTTAAAGCCTGTACCGTATTGATCTGGCTTGCCGTCGCCATTAGTATCTTTGGTCAACTCTTGGTTAACCTTAATGAATTCATCCCATGTATACGGCTTGTCTTTGTCAGGCAATGGAACGCCTGCTTTTTCAAACATGGTTTTGTTATAACCCAGGGCGAATGGACCCAAGTCCTTCGGCATACCGTAAATATTTCCTTGACCGGCCATTTTACCGTCATAGCGATACAAATCCACACCGTATTTCCAAATGTTATCAAGGTTTATATCCTTGCTCTTCTCAATATAAGGTGTCAGATCCTTCAACACCCCACTATTGACATAAGCTTTCAAATCTCCAGGGGCAAAATAGAAGATATCTGGAAGATTGTTACCTGTAATTGCAGCTCTAAGCTTTGTAGCATATTGATCTGCTGCTGTCACGACCATTTTAACCTTTACACCAGGATGTTCTTCTTCAAATTTTTTGATAACATCCTTATAAGCCTTCTGCTCATCCGTTCCTCCACGGAACATGAAAGTCAATTCCTTGCTTCCATCGCTACTGGAGCTTCCTCCACTACAGCCTGCCAGTGCAGCAACCATCAACAACAGAACAGCCATTGTTAGTGCAAAACCTTTTTTCTTTGTCAAGGCGACCCCTCCTAAAATTAAATGAAACCGCATACACATTAAATGTTAAAATAACTTTATAACACTCGGCCTAATCTTTAACTGTGCGGTACACAACCCGTTGTTGATTGCCGCTGTGATTATCATCCCTCTCATGTATCATATGATTAACATTTACATTTATCAATAATGAATTCGTTTACAAATAGAATATAGCACGCCCTTCTTCGGTTCGTCAATGCATTTTTCAATCTTTTTAAATAATTATAAAACATAGATTGGAGTAACCTAAAAAGCAAAATTAAGTCGTATTTAAGTTTATTTTCGCTTTAAAAATTAATAAATTTAACTTATTTACGATTTATATTTATAAAAAAGACCTTATTGTAGATTCAAATATCCCCTCCACTTTTTTAGTAAAAAAAATTTACAGATAAGCAGTTTACTTCTTTATGAATTTATTTTAACATAAATCAAAGTAAAAAATATAAGCGCTTACATTACATTATTATGGATAAGAAAGGGCTATAGCTATGATTTATATTAAGAACTTAATGTCGGGGTTAGACATTTTCAAAGCATTGGGCTCACAAATCCGCATTCAAATTCTTGAGCTACTTGCTGTTCAGGGACAAAGTATGAATGACATTGCAAGCAAGCTTCGTTTAAGCAACGGTACCATTACGATGCATATTCGCAAGCTGGAAGAATGCGGACTTGTGGAAATCAATACCGTGAGCGGTAAACATGGGACCCGAAAGATGTGTTATTTGAATAAGGAAAAACTAATGGTAGATCTGCGTAGCAGAGAACAAAAAAATGTGTATGAGGTGGAAATTCGCATCGGTCATTATAGTAACTACCAGGCAGTTCCTACTTGTGGATTAGTGACCAAAGACAGCATTATCGGTGATTTCGATGATCCACGCTATTTTGCAGATCCCGCGCGATTGGATTCTGAAATGATCTGGATGGCAGACGGCTTTCTGGAATACCGCATTCCTAACTACTTGAAAGCGAATCAATCCTTTAGTGAAATTCAATTTTCCGCAGAGCTTGGATCAGAAGCACCGTGTTATTGTGAGGACTATCCGTCTGATATTTGTTTTCATATAAATGATATTGCCATCGGTCACTGGACAAGCCCAGGCGATTTTGGGGCCGTTCCCGGGGTCCTTAATCCCGATTGGTGGCCTCCACACTTGAACCAATACGGGATGCTAAAGTTAATTCGCATCAATCAGCAAGGAAGCTTCATTGACGGGTGCCGTATATCAGAGGTCACCATAGACGATATCGGACTTGATTACAAAAGCGATATTACGCTGCGTTTATCCGTATCCGACCAATCGCAGAACAAAGGGGGACTCACTATTTTTGGTAAAAGGTTCGGAAATTTCAGTCAGGATCTGCTTGTGCGCGTGCTTTACGATGTACATGGAGAGGATGACTCCAACTCCTGACTTGTCACAGATCAAAAGGCCGAAGCCTGTATTCAATGAATACATGTCTTCGGCCAAAAATTCTAGTCTTCACTTAGGGAGATATAAATAAATAGATAAAAAATGAGCGCCATCCCAAACACCAGCCAGCTAAAGGACAACAAATGTAGTTTTTCCCCGGCATATATTACCCATCTCCAAATATCCGCCAGGAGCACCAGCGGCTGTAACAACACATCCCAGCTATTCAAGCGTGCAAATCTGCCTATATATACGCCTATGCTGGCCAGCCACAACATGACAAAAACTATCCCCCATGCAAGCCAGCCTGAACAAATCTTCCTCAACATACGGTGGATCATCAATACACATAGAGATGTAAGAAAAAGACCCATTCCAGCAGCTGAAAAGGACGTAAATACGATTAACCAGAATTGTGTGTTCAACCAAAAACGCGTATCAGGATTCACATCGTAAAAACGGAATGCATGAAGTAACTCGGTCACCAAATAAAGAGCATTCGGCAGAAAAAACAACCATATCCATGCGGCAAAAAATAAAAGAATATTTTTTGCTTTTGCATTTCGCAATTTGGTTAATGCCACCATTAGCAAAGAAATAAACACTGGAACCCATGCCAGAAATATGTCCCAGTATAGAAATTGATACATCCTCGTTCCGCTTGTGGACTGTAAATACTTAATAAGTCCGAAACAGCCCAACGTAGCTACAAGCAATACTCCGAGCAAACCGGGCAGCTTGTAACCCTTCCTTTTTATCAGCAAGCCTTTCATCTACCTCCTGCCTAACAGCACGTATTTACGCATTTCTAATTTTTCTCTTATAGCGCTTTCATATTTAGAGATAGGGCTTTTGTTACTCCACGTTTCGAATATCCTCAGGCACATGGTTTGTTATCGTTAAAGCCTCAAAGGTAACATTACAACCTTCTCCTACCGGAGATTGTGCGACAACTCCAACTTTGAGCTGGCTGGGAACGTTCATCCCAAAATATCTCGCCAGTTTCCAATGCTGACCATCCAGTGAATAATGAAAGGCAAAGCAATTTCCAGCCCGCGTTACTCGCAAATACGGATTAGAAACATTCATGGCCCCCGATATACAATCATCGGATGTATCCCGTGTGACCACACTTAGGATCGAGGGAGTATTTTCAAAGTATTCAAAGCATACCTTAGCCCAATGAGTATCATCAGCCATCACCATCAAGCATCCTGAATCATAGGGCTGTTTCATATCGACACGAACCCTCGTCCAGATTGTAAAATCTCCTTGAAGGGTGGTATGCAAAAAAGGAGCGGACGATTTGATAACTGCGCCAGACGGATCTCTAAAAAAATCTGCCTGTGAAGGTGCAGATACTTGTAAAGCCTTGGATTCATCGAAGCTCCATACGGTTGGTTCGTTGATCCACCCCCACCCTTCAGGCAAAACCTTCTCGTTAAAACCTTCAAATACGTTCATATGGACACCATCCCTCTCTAGCCAATATAGTCTTCAACACAGTGAATTTTGGGGTAAACTCCCCCTTGATACCACTATATACGTTATCTTCCAGTCGTCAATGATGATGCCCTGTCTTTTAGATTTTCAAAAAAAGACTTGCCATTCTGAAATGTTGTGCTTATAATTACACCTAAATTGATACGGAACAAATTTCAATGACGAGAACGAGTAAGCTATACAGCGGATTTGCAGAGAGTTGGGGCAGGTGAAAGCCAACATTCCGAGGGTAGCTGAACGCCATCTCTGAGAAGCGGGCTGAACCTGAAGTAAGCTCTGCCGCCTTTCCAGCGTTAACCGGAACACGTATTGATGGATACGTGAACAGAGTGTCATTTCCTATGGAATGAAACTAGGGTGGTAACACGGGTATAAACTCGTCCCTTTTACAGGGGCGGGTTTTTTTTGTTTTTCAAAAAGGAGGAAGCAACATGATTAATGTATCGACAGCAGTATCTATAACTGATTTCTTGACTCCGGCTGTACGGGAAATGCCGCCTTCAGGCATCCGTAAGTTTTTTGAATATAGTACAGGCAGAACAGATGTTGTATCGCTTGGTGTCGGTGAACCGGACTTTGTAACCCCTCAACATGTGAGAAAGGCCTGTATCACAGCACTGGAAAATGGCAAAACCTCATACACACCCAATGCTGGTCTTCCTGAGCTTCGCGAGGAAATTGCCGGATATCTGGAGAACAGCTTCAGCACATCCTACAACCCGGCAGATGAAATTATGGTCACTGTTGGCAGCAGTGAAGCTTTGGATCTGGCGCTACGCGCCCTCATCACAACACACGATGAAATACTCATACCGGCTCCTTGTTATATTTCGTATTCGCCTATCACGTTTTTGAACGGAGGACATACCGTAACGGTTGAAACATCTGCTGACCAGCAGTTTAAGCTGACAGCTGAGGCGCTGAAATCCAAGCTGACTCCACGATCCAAAGTGCTGATTCTCTGTTATCCGAACAACCCGACGGGCGGGGTGATGACCTATGAGGATTGGCTGCCTATTGCCCGTCTGGTCGAGGAGCATAACCTGATCGTCATATCGGACGAAATTTATGCTGAATTGACCTATGGGCAGCAGCATGTAAGCTTCGCTGCTCTGCCAGGAATGAAAGAACGCACCCTGCTGATCAGCGGCTTTTCCAAAGCATTTGCTATGACAGGCTGGAGGGTCGGCTATGTATGCGGTCCAAAAGAGTTGATTTCAGCCATGCTGAAAATCCATCAATATACAGCTATGTGCGCCCCCATTATCGGACAAATTGCTGCGATTGAATCCCTGCGCCACGGGCTGGAGGAGAAAGATCGTATGATGGAATCCTACAATCAACGTAGAAAATGGTTCGTTGCCAGCCTCTGTCAGACTGGGCTTCCATGTCATGAACCAAAAGGTGCCTTCTATGCTTTTCCCTCCATTACACACACAGGGTTAAGCTCAGAGCAGTTTGCCAAGCGACTGTTGGAAGAACAAGGAGTTATAACGGTCCCTGGTTCCGCATTTGGCCCAGGCGGCGAAGGCTTTATCCGCTGTTCGTATGCATCATCGCGTGAACAGCTGGAAATGGCTCTAGAACGCATCAGCGTATTTTTGAAACGCCTGTAAATCCATTTTCCCTACCATGAAATAAACATGAGCAGGGAATGAACACTACTTCAGCAGCTTTTGAATAAGCTTTTTCTGGTGTGCTGGCAAACCTTCCGGCCATTCCCCCACACGGCAGTAACAAATGTCGGAGATTTCAGCGCTTGGTCGAAAGGTCCCCGGGATCACCCGGCCTGTAAAAATAAGATCCACACGGTTCGGCCTCTGTCCAAACTGGGCTTGCGCTAATGAG
>NZ_JCAJRU010000157.1:0-12409 GCF_059447605.1 Paenibacillus sp. N119s
CGAAGACCGCAGTAGTGAATGGATCAGCAAAACGGTATCCCGTGTCATCAAAGTGGTTGGAGTATTAATTGGAAGTATCTCTCTCATCGGATTGATTATGATTAGTACGAACGTAAACCATACCGAATATGTACTGCTGAGCGTGTCCTTGTTGCTGATGATTACGATGATTGCCATACCGGAATCCAAATTGGATTCTGTAGTCCGTTATACACTGCTAACCATCAGCTATATTACAGGTCTTGCGGCCATTGTATGGTCGGATCAGACGCTGCTCTCGGTATTATTTCTGGTCGTTTCCATCGCCGGATGGCTTCGCTCCAAGGGGAAAAGACAGCGATTTTTTGTTTATACTTTTGTGAACCTGAATATAGCAACTGTTTTATTTAAACAGTATCAAGAATGGGATGGTTGGAACTGGACCTATAAGTTCATCATCTTCACCCTGTTCGTTCTTAATGCCGTGTTATATGGAATAAGCCACTTTAAACCCAAGACAGAGTTAAAAGGGCATCTTCGGGATAGCTCATTATTTTTTAGCTTATTGTTCCTGTTGTGGACGACGTTCTTCGAGGATGTCATTCCACACTCTTATATGTCCATTAATATTTTTTATTTTGTTATCGTTACTTGGATGGTCTTTACCTTTATCCGTCACAAACAAAAATCGGAGGCCATTACGAGCATCATATTCTGGTTTATTTTTATCGGCTTCAAATACTATGATTTATTGTGGACGCTGCTGTATAAATCTTTTACACTGGCGCTGCTGGGCATCATTGTGCTCGGAATTACCTGGTGGTTCGATCGACGAATGGCCCATAGCGGCAAAGCAGCATTCGATGCCGACCACCGCAGCTTTAGCTTCATGCGCTTAAGCCCGTTACTCATTGCTATCGTCATCGTGCTACAGCTGGGGATTATCGGCTATCAGACGGCGAGGAGTGAAACCCTGCTCGCCACAGGTGCCTCCGTGAAGCTCAAACTGGCTCCTATAGACCCGCGTTCCCTGCTGCAAGGCGATTATGTAGCACTGAATTACGATATCTCTACCCCTCCTTCCAAGAATCCTCTTCAGGAGGATTGGAACCGAGGCAAGGTTAAAGTCGTTCTCACCCCAGATCGTCAAGGGGTATACATCGCTGATCGTCTGTATCAAGATGGTGAGAAACTTGCCCCTCATGAGCTTGTTCTCAATGGGCAATGGAATGGTTCTCGTATTCTGTACGGTATTGAGAATTATTTCATTCCTGAAGGAACCGGACGTACTGTTGAACAGAACGCTCATTACGCCTATATTCGGGTCAGCCGCAATGGAGACGCGTTGCTGGAACGTCTGACGGAAAGCTGATCTGGATTAGCGAAGGGGTAGAGAGGTAGAGGTAGTGAACGAAGCGGGGCTTTAAAAATTCACTCGTACAAAAAGCAGGCTGAACCAGGCCGCTCCACGGCTGGAGCATAACTCGGTTCAGCCTGCTTTTTCTTTTGTAACCATAGAGGAAAACTCCTTATGGATAATCTTCTCTAAAAGTTTATCCTCGTTTATACCCCTCTCGACCATGCCACGATTTCTTTAATATCCTGCGGCTGAGTCCGACAACAGCCACCAATTATACGTGCCCCTGCTTCATACCATTGACGGGCACTCTGTCCGAACGTTTCTGTACAAGTACGGCCATGCCATGTCTTGGTGACCGGGTCATATTCCTCTCCGAGATTGGGATATACCACCACCGGCTTATCCGTATGGCTGTGTATTTCGTGAATAAGGGATGGAATAAATTTGGGCAACGTGCAATTGATCCCTATCGCAGCCACCTGCTCGTGCTCATTCAGCCACTTTGCACATGCGGCGGCAGACTCGCCATTACTGATGTGCTGCTCATCCTTTGCACTAAAGCTGATCCAGGCATACGTGCCGGGGAATTCCTTCAGCAAGCGGGCAATGGCCTTGGCTTCCACCAGACAAGGTATCGTTTCACAAGCTAAAATGTCCGCCCCAGCCTCAATCAGAGCTTTCATGCGCGGCCTGTGAAACTTCATAAGCTGCTCCTCGCTTAGCTTATAATCACCTCGATACTCTGACCCATCAGCGAGAAACGCCCCATAGGGTCCGACAGAAGCCGCAACCAGCGGCTTGGGACGATGCTGCTGACTTGCAGTAGCCGTCACATCGGTCCAAAACTCATCTCGTGCCTGTACAGCAATCTGCACCGATGACTGAATCAGCTTCAACGCCTCATTTTCGCTTAGTCCGCGTTGGACATAGCCCTCCACGGTGGCCTGATAGCTCGCTGTAATCGCACAGTCTGCCCCAGCCTCAAAGTAGTCTCGATGGACACGCTTGATTGACTCCGGATGTTCGTGGAGTATTTTGGCGGACCATAAGCTATCGTTCAGATCATGTCCATGACGTTCGAGTTCAGTCGCCATTGCGCCGTCCAGCACGATCAGTTGAAATTCGTCCAGTATACGTTGTATCGGATTCATGCGGCCCCTCCTGCTTGTCTCATCCCATTTAACCCACTGTGTAGGTTGGAATTAATTTTTTATATTATAGCATGTATGCTGATGAACACCTCACATTCACATCCTGATGTAATGTATAAATTTTTTAAATTAGTTTCATAAGTTAAATTAATTAGATATTGTTCTTTTTTTCACAAAGTTTTTTTACTATAAAGATGCAAACCAAACACTTTGGCCAAAAGATCAGGGAAACGAATAACATCGTTGTCACTTGGCAATACCCGAAAGTTTCCCTCTGTATTATTAAAATGCTTGTTAATCGCAAATGAACACAGTCTTTACATGAAATAAAACTTTATGCTGAATAAGGAAAGATCAAATCTCCATAATAAGGACGTATACCTAACGAAAGGGAGGATCACGGATGATTGACAATCTCGAAAGCAATTACGACTGCGCTCACGCAGGACAAGACCTTCATCAGCTCAAACAGGAGCTTGCCGCGCTCCAGGCACAAGGGACCAACGACCAGGCATCCAAGGAAGCCATTCATCGGCTGGAAAATCAAATTTCGTTTATACTGAACAAATGCGATATTAACCACTAGTTGCGTTTGCTGTTTGGTCAAATAAAAAAACAAAACCGGCTTGCCTTTAAAGACAAGCCGGTTTTGTATGCTCAAGTTTATGCACAAATAAGTACAAACTTCACAAAATTCCTCGTATCTCATCCAACGACTGTACCTTTTCCTGCTGCATCCATTGTTCAAGCCCATATACCAACTCTGCCCCTGCATGTAAATGGACAAAATTATACGTACCCACCTGAATGGCGGCGGCCCCTGCCATCGTGAATTCAATAATGTCCTCCACTGAGCTGATCCCGCCCATCCCGATCACGGGAATCGATACCGCCTGCGCTACCTGGTGAACCATACGCAAGGCAATCGGCTTAATTGCCGGGCCTGAAAGACCTGCATACGTGTTGGCGAAAACACTGCGCCGCCGACGTATATCTATTTTCATTGCAGAAAAGGTATTGATCAGCGAAACGCCGTCGGCACCTTCTTCCTCGCACATCACCGCCATTTGCGTGATGTTCTCTGCATTCGGCGACAGCTTGACGATCAGCGGAAGTGCCGTCACATTGCGCACTTGCCGCACAACCTCCCGCGCTACCTCTGTCTGGATACCAAATTGCATTCCGCCCTGCTTCACATTGGGGCATGAAATGTTCAATTCCAGCATATCAACGCCTCTGCGGTTCATTGTACGGCGTTTTTGTGCATTTTCCGTAATCATAGCTACGGCTTGGACGTATTCCTCCAGATTGGAGCCGCCCACATTGGCAATAACAGCCGTATTCCAGCGAGTCATGCCATCCAGCTCATCCTTCAAAAAGGCTGCCACACCCGGATTTTCCAATCCTACACTATTGAGCATGCCGGATGCTGTCTCATGTATTCGTGATCCCGTATTCCCTGCCTTCGGATGAAGGGTTAGTCCCTTGCCGACAATGCCGCCAAGTAGTTCGGGAGAATAGAACTCCGCAAACTCACGCCCAAATCCAAACGTACCCGATGCCATGATAATTGGATTTTTGAACGGTACACCTGCTATATTACACGCCATGGAGATCATCGAACTCCACCTCCTCCACCGGGAATACAGGCCCTTCCTTACACACCCTCCGATTGCCTCTGCGGGTACGCATGGTGCAGCCCAAACATGCGCCGATACCACAGGCCATGTGTCTTTCTGTTGAAATATATAAACGGGACGATGTACCCGCCGTTTTGAGTGCGAGTGCTTGCAACATCGGAGTTGGCCCGCAGGAGAACATATTCGCATAAAGAGCCGGATCGACCTCTTCGACGATGCTTCCTCCTACCTTGACCTGCACAGATGCCGCCGCAGCCTCGAATGCTTCAACCCCGAAGGCTTGCTGCGCAAACCCCAGATACACGTGTGCTTGCGGGTAATATTTTGCAGCCAATAACAAAGGAGCTGTACCCATCCCACCGCCGATCAAAGCCAGACTGCCCTCAACCTGTGGAAATCCATTTCCGAATGGTCCTTCCAACTGAATCTCCTGACCAGGCTGTAACTGGGAGAATAGTTTGGTTCCCTCTCCAACGACCCGGTATAAAAAGGAAATACTCTCTTCGCCAATATCATAAATACTAATGGGTCTGGGCAGCAGTGGATAACCTGTCCCGCTGCGCAGCATGTAAAACTGCCCCATCTTCCCTTTAAATTTGCCCTCTATTTTCATTACATAGATGCCCGGAACGAGTGCCTCATTTGAAATTATGTTCGCCATATAACCCCTCCACTAACCACTCACTATAACGCAAAAACAGCAACTGTTACGTGACTATTTTCACATTTCCAGACGGCGTTTCATTCTATGGCTCATCCATAAAAAAGCGTACTCCTGTTAGAGAGTACGCTTGTATGTTTAACTAATCGCTTCGCGCTCCGCATTGCGGCTACCGCCCGCATCCTTGCGAATTTGCTTGCTACGCAGCTGTCCGCAGGCCGCATCAATGTCGACTCCATGCTCCAGTCGAACACTACAGCTAATGCCTTGTTTTTTCAGCACATCATAGAAGCCAGTGATGGACTCCGACTCACTCCGCTGATATTGGCTATGCTCATCCACCGGATTGTACGGAATCAGGTTTACATTGGCCAGATTACGACGATGGCCCACCAGCTCAGCCAGTTCAAGCGCATGCTCCTTACCGTCATTCACATCCTTCAGCAAGATGTATTCCAGCGTAATCCGGCGATTCGTTTTGTCCAAATAATAATCAATCGCCTGCATGAGCTTCTCAATCGGAATCGCCCGGTTGATCTTCATAATGCGGGTACGAATCTCATTATTTGGAGCATGAAGCGATATTGCCAGATTAACGTGTAGATCGGAATCTGCAAATTCAATGATTTTATCGGCAAGGCCACTGGTGGACACAGTAATATGCCGCGACCCAATCGCCAGCCCTTTGTGATCCTTAATGACCCGAATGAAATCGGACAGGTTCACAAAGTTATCAAACGGTTCGCCGATGCCCATGACTACAACGTGACTGACTTGGTCGCCCGGACGTTCCTTGTCCAGATACAGCTGCACCTTCATAATTTGCTCTACGATTTCACCGCTGGAAAGGTCACGGCTCTTCTTTAACAATCCGCTCGCACAGAAGCTGCATCCAATGTTGCAGCCCACCTGCGTCGTCACACATACAGATAATCCAAATTTATGTCGCATTAATACCGTTTCAATCAAATTACCATCCTGCAAGCGGAACAGGAACTTGACCGTCCCGTCTGCTGACTGTTGCTTCACGTGTTCTTCCAGGGTCTCAATAGAGAAGTGCTCTGCCAACAGGCCAGTACAATTCTCATGGACCTCTGTCATTGACGCAAAATCAGTAATCCGTTTCCGGTACAATGCGTCCCATACCTGTAATGCTCGAGATTTTTTATGTCCATGCTCCATGAGCCATGCTGTTAATTGGTCTAACGTTAATCCATAAATGGATTCCTTTTTCATGTTCGATCCTCTTTTCACAAACGTTAAAATTCGTATTTCTATATATAAAACCTAGCTATCACGACTCGTCTCAACTATCATTGCATCATAGCATGTTTGAGCGCTCTGCGCTATTCAAACACTTCTTGTATTGTCCCAAATTTTAATTATGAACACAAGGGGGCAGGCTGACGATCCTGTTCAACAATAGCACGCAAAGACAGGATGACGGACTCCGTGAATGATATGATTACAACCAAGGAAGGTGATGTATTTGGAATGGTTGCTTCGGATCAAGAACGCACTCGACCTCATGGAAGAGAGAATGCAGCAGCCCCTCGATATTGATGAAATTGCAAAGGCGGCCTACTCGTCACCCTTTCATTTTCAACGGATGTTTTATATGCTGACAGGCGTTACGGTAGCAGAATATGTGCGCAAACGTCGATTGACCCTGGCTGCTCAGGAATTGAGTCTTTCTACCACCAAGGTACTGGATGTTGCGTTCAAATACGGATATGATTCCCCCGAATCTTTTTCTAAAGCGTTCCGAAAGGTACACGGTATTTCTCCCTCTGAGGCCAGAAACCCGGGGGTGAACCTGAAAGCCTTTCCGCGCATCACCTTCCATCTATCGCTGAAGGGAGATCAGGAAATGGATTATAAAATTGTAGAAAAGACGGCCTTTACGGTCATTGGCAAATCCATTCAAGTAACCACTAAGAACGGTGAAAATCTTCGGGAAATCCCAAAATTCTGGGATCAGCTTAACGCAGATGGCACCTCAGATCGCATTCATGCCTTAGGGACAGGCGACGATATACTCGGTATCTGTCTGGACATGAAGCATGGTGAGGAAACGTTTAGCTACTTCATCGCCGCAGAGGGCAGTGAAGATGTGGCAGCCTCGAACGGATTAGAAGCCAGAACCATTCCGGCTGCAACCTGGGCTGTGTTTACATCCATCGGTCCTATGCCTCAGACGATCCAGAAGGTATGGCAAAGAATTTTCCAGGAATGGTTCCCTGCCAGCAACTATGAACATTCAGGCGGTCCCGAGCTGGAGGTATATACCATGGGGAATGCTCATGCTGAGGACTACCGAAGTGAAGTATGGATTCCAGTTACGAAAAAATAAACAAACGAACCGGCTGCCTATTGCAGTCGGTTTGATATTGTGTGCTCAGGACAATTGCCCAAGTTCCTGCTTTAATACAGAATATAGCCTTGAGCTTGCCAGCTTCAACGGTGCCTCAGTTGCTTTACACAGAAGACCAAAGGTCATATCAATCAAGCTGCCGCTTAATTGCCTCACTGCTGTTCCTTCCGGAACAGGATCGACTAGAATTTGTGGCACAAGAGCAATCCCTAATTCACATTCCACATAGGATTTTAGAGCCGTCATGCTGCCAATTTCCATCGTGTCTAACGTGGTTATTCCATATTCCCTCATGACCATTTCAAGTTTGCGCCGATAAGGACAAATGGACGACGTAATAAGCAGGCGATGCCCTTGCAAATCTGCGGGTCCAATGTACTCCTTTTCTGCAAGAGGGTGACGTTCAGGCATCAAGACTACAAAATTCTCCTTAAATAAAGGTTCAAAATATAGCTCTGAGCCCAAATCGGGAGCGGAGCATAATGCGATGTCCACGTCCCCTTGGAGAATACGCTCGCTTAATGTAGGGGTATTTCCGAACTCTACAGAAACCCGAATATGAGGATAATGGGTTAAGAATCGTTTTAAAATTTCGGGGAGCCGGTAACTGGCGGTCGGTTCGGTCACTCCTATACGAATGTCCCCTGCGGTTCCCCTTTGCAAGTTCTCCATATTTTCCTGCAATTGCTCCATGTCTTTTACAATATGCAAACTTTGCTCGTACAACATCCTGCCCGCTTCAGTTAACTTTATTTTCTTGCCCCGTTCAATCAGTTGAACTCCCAGATCGGATTCCAGCTTCTGTATTTGCATCGTCACAGTGGATTGTGCATAATTCAACGCTTCCGCTGCACGCATAAAACTTCCGTAATTCACAATCATCTGAAATGTTTTGAGTGCTTTAATATCCATTCTCTACTCCCATATCACTTGCTTATTCAGGTTTATTGAATTATAAGTTCATTTAATTCAATTATACAAAATATAATACACCCTCTACAATGATCCATATTAGACCATATTATGTTTCTCATATAAAACTAACGAGTTGGATAAGGAGCGGGTATTCATGGATTTATATCAAAAAGTAGCCCTGGTTACAGGTGGCGGTACAGGAATTGGGAGAGCGGTATGCATGCAGTTGGCGGGCCGAAAGGCTACAGTTGTCGTCAACTATTCCCGTTCTAAAGACGATGCAGAGGAAACCGTACGTATGATACTGGAACAGGGAGGACGTGCAATTGCATTACAGGCAGATGTTTCCCAGGATGAGGAAGTTCGAGCAATGGTCGAGCAGATTGTTCACCAATACGGAACAGTTGATGTATTGGTGAATAACGCCAGCATTACACATCATATTCCGATGGACGATCTAGAGTCCGTTACAGAAGAGGTGTGGAATGATCTCTTGGCTGTCAATGTGAAAGGTATGTTTTACTGTGCCAGAGCCGTAGCTCCTTATATGAAACATCGTCAACAAGGAGCTATCGTCAATCTGGGAAGTATAGCTGGACAAACAGGATTAGGTTCCTCGCTCCCTTATGCAGTATCCAAAGCAGCCGTCCACGGGCTGACCAAATCGTTAGCACGATCACTAGCACCTGATATTCGCGTCAATTCCATCGTGCCAGGCGCGGTGGCGACCAGATGGTGGGCAGGTAGAGAAGAACAAATGAAACAATTGGCTCCCCATCTGCTGTTGCAGCGCATTTCCACACCTGAGGATATTGCCAGCATGGTCTGCTCTGCCCTGGAACAGGAAGCCATGACAGGCCAGATCATTACGGTAGACAGCGGACAGACGCTATAAGAATGTTAAGCTTCTAGACAAAAACAGGCATCGTTTATCTCAACGATGCCTTGAAGGTTTGCAATCCTATTCCTCAATGGTCTGCTTTTAAATCTAAGCCAAACCTCTTCAACTCAATAAAAACACCTTCCAGTCGCTTCCCTTTCTCCGTTAACGAATATTCAACACGCGGGGGAACCTCGGGATAAACCTTTCTTTCTAACAGACCGTTGTCTTCAAGTTCCTTTAGGCGTAGAGAAAGCGTCTTGGGACTAATTCCTTGCATGGATTTCTGAAGCTGGCTAAATCTCAGTGTTCCTTCAATCAGCAGGTCACGAATAATTAAAAAGGTCCATTTGGTTCCGATCAAATCAAGCGTTTGGGCAATAGGGCACGGCTGGCCTGGTATTCCCTTCGTCAATTCAATAGGTTCTGGGACATGCATAGGAACTCCCCCCACAAAAAAATCTCCTAAACCCAATGATATCACAATAGTTCCTTTTAGGAAACTATATGAATTAAATATCACTACTTCCCTAAATGAACTTACTACATATACAATATCGACGTAGCCAATAACGTTTTCTCTACTACAAGGAGGTGAAGAGTTGAAAAATATATTAATCATTAATGGTCACCAAAAGTATGACTCTTCTGAAGGGGATCTAAACCAAACTTTGATGGACCATATGGTGCGTCTTTTAAGTGAAGAGAACAAAGTCAAGACAACAGTTGTTCAGAATGGTTATACCATCAGCGAGGAACAAGAAAAATTTGTCTGGGCGGACGTGGTCATTTACCAAACACCTATCTATTGGTTCAGTGTTCCTGGATTATTAAAGACTTATATGGATGAGGTCTATGCTTACGGTGTATTCTTCACAGGTTCTCGCAAATATGGGAGCGGAGGTTTATTAACCCACAAGAAATATATGTTCTCGACAACCTGGAATGCCCCAGAAAAAGCTTTTAATGATCCAACTCAATTTTTTAAAGGCAATAGCCTAGAGGCTGCACTCTGCCATTTGCATTCTGCACATGCATTTCTCGGTATGGAGCCTTTAAAAAGCTTCGCATGCTACGATGTCGTTAAAAACCCAAATATACCTCAATTTATGACTGATCTTGCTGCTCATCTGAAAGCCGTATTCCATGAGTAACACATCCAGCTAAACATTAGGAGGAATTCCAATTGCAAAACCAAAAAATTGTGATTATAGGTGGAAGTTCAGGTATTGGTTTAGAAACAGCTAAGCAAGTCATTTCACTAGGAGCAGAAGTGGTAATCGCCAGCCGCTCCGAAGATAAATTGCACAAGGCCAAAGAAATGCTGGGCCCTCGTGCAACAATCTATGTACTGGACACGACAGATGAGCAACAGGTACAGTCTTTCTTCGAAAAAGTGGGCTCCTATGACCATCTTATTGTTAGCGCGGCAGAAACATCCGGCGGGTCATTCCTTCAATCAGAAACAACTGCAGCCCGCCAGCTCTTCGAAAATAAATTCTGGGGCCAGTACTATGCAGCTAAATATGGGGCTTCCCAACTCTCAAACCAAGGTTCCATTACCTTATTTTCAGGAGTGGTGGCATACAAACCGATGATCGGCTCCTCAGCGCTTGGGGCTGTGAATGCAGCGGTTTCGAATCTTGGTCAGACTTTGGCGTTAGAGCTTGCTCCTATTCGCGTGAATGTCGTCTCCCCTGGCATTATTGATACACCTTCCCGCAGCAAAATGCCTGAAAATACGCGCAATCAGTTCTATAATACAGTGGCGAATAAGCTCCCTGTGAACCGAGTCGGACTTGCGGAGGATGTAGCACGAGGTGTACTTTATTTGATTGAAAATCAGTTTGTGACCGGGACAATCCTCCATGTGGATGGCGGACATATTTTAACCTAAAAGCTTCGTCCAGGATCGGTTAGTCGTACAGCAAAAAACGAAGAACGCTCCTCGCATCTTTGCTTGGGCGTTCTCCTTCTTTTCTTATCCATGAATAGTTTAAAACACTTTATACTAATGATGATGAATACGGCGTTTATTTCTCAAAATAGTGCGAATCATCTTATGATTCGGGAGCTGCCTGAATAACATATGCCCGGGATGCGGATTGGCCTCGATAATCCAGATTTGACCGCTCTTCTCAATAGCAAGATCGATGCCCAGCTCGCGAACCGGATGATTTTTGTCAATCGTGTCAGCAATAATTCTGGAAAGCTCGATGACCTGGTCCAAAATCTCTTTCATTTTCGCTCTGTCGTTTTTGAAAACCCTTAAAAGCACTTTGGACAACGGCGCCGCATGCCCCCCCTTCCTATAATTAGTAACGACTTTCTGAGGTGCAGCGACACGGCCGGTTATCCCTGAGATCACCCATTCCGATTCCGGTTTCTGCATATACACTCTGGCATCAAAAATGGAACCTTTGTACTTGGCTAACTTGAGTCCTTGCTGTACCAAATAACGACGATGAGGTTTCCGGTATCTTCTAATGGCTCTTCTTACAGCGTGGGACCTAACGATTCTGCGACTGGAGCCACAACGAACCTCATATCTCCTCCCTATCTTTTTTGCGCGTATGATGCCGGTTCCTCCACTCCCATAATTAGGCTTGATGAAGACCGTACGGTAGGTATCCAGCATCCGTAAAGTCCTTGCATTCGTAATCCAGCGGGTTTCGGGCAAGTGCGAGCATAAAATGGGATGTTGTCGCATTTCCTTGTATTGAATCATCTTTCCAATGGGCACGAATATCCCTCGATTCTGTTGGGTTTTTGCACACACTACATGAATATGCATCTATATTCTATCTTGGTAACGGCGAATGCCACAGTTTGCTATGAAGAGGCAAATCTCCTACTCTAGCAGTCCCCTTAATTTAATTTTTTTAAAAAAAGAGTATCAAATGACAAAAACGGATATTTGTCATTTGATACTCTTTGTGTTATCCTCACTTCAGGGAGGTGACTCACACGGTAAACCAACCGTGTCTCTATGGAAAAACCCTCAGATATTTTGACCAAGGAACAGATTCTCACTGCGACAGAAGACACACTTAGGCGATTTGGTGTAGCCAAAAGCTCCGTGACCGATGTTGCTAAAGTATTGGGAGTAAGTCATGGCACCATTTACCGGCACTTTAAAAGCAAAGCTGAGCTTCTTGAAGGTGTGACCGAAAAATGGCTAAATGAAAAGATTATCGATCCATTAACGGAGATATGTCAGGATTCATCTGTGCTGGGAATACCACATTTAAAACAATATATACAGACCTTGATCGAACTCAAGCAGTATTATGCCCGCGATGACGAAGAAATGTTCGAGATGTATACCCGTGTCACCGAGCAAGCAGCGGATTTAATCGACCAGCATATCTCCCACATTGTGAGCCAGCTCGCTGACATTATTGTGCGTGGGGGCATTACAACGGATCACCCGGCCCAATTGGCACGTA
>NZ_JCAJRU010000158.1:0-12368 GCF_059447605.1 Paenibacillus sp. N119s
CATGTATATGTGGTATCCGTTGATGAGGAATTACGCGTGACATTTGAGGATTACGGGGGAATAGTAGAGGAGATGAAGCCAGAATCAGTCAAGATATCGGGAAAAATTTTTATGAGAGACCAGCTTGAATTTCGCGTAGATCTTGTAGTAGGAGAAAATCCTGAATGATCTAATTCCTGAACGATCTAGTATCTCCGGCTCAATTCCGGAATTAGATTCGTATAAGAAAAAATAAATCAAACAGCGGCGGACCAAGGCTTAAAAAATAAAGTCTCAGACTGCCGCTGTTGTCATTTGATTAACCTTTCCTTTTCATGTATTTAAATCCAAACATCATTGGTTGCCGTTAATTCTGACTCCGTCCCTCCAGTATTTACTACACCCCTCGGCTCTACTAGCATGATATGGCACTCTTCCTGTGCGAAGGGTTTATGTTCGACCCCCTTAGGTACAATAAACATTTCACCTTGGGAAACCTGTACGCGCCCATCTCTAAAATCAATGAACATCTCGCCTTCAAGGACAATAAAGACCTCGTCGGTATCTTGATGGTCATGCCATACAAAATCCCCCACTATTTTCACCAATTTAAATTGGTAGTCATTCATTTCACCAATAACTTTCGGAGACCAATGTTCACTAAACTTAGATAACTTTTCTCTCAGTTTGATGGATTGATAATTCATAATAACCTCCTTAGAATTTACTGAAAATCAAATTACAATAATAAGAATATTGTAATTTGGCCCTCCTATCTACTACCTCAGTGCTTAAACGATTGTTTACTCTGAAAGCTTAGATATCCTCTGCCGGATTAATAATCGCCAGAACCTGATGGTCCTCCCACTTTCCATTAATTTTTACGTTGCTTCGAGAAATACCTTCTTTGTGAAAGCCAGCCTTCTCAAGTACACGGATGGACCCTGGGTTCCAGGGAGAGGCTTCTCCGACGATCCGATGAAACTTTAGTTCATCGAAAGCGTAGCGAACCACCTGCTTCACCGCCTCCGTCATATAACCCTTGCCGTTATAAGCTTGGTCTAAGCTGTATCCGATCATACAGCTCTGAAGGGGGCCCCTCACCACAAAAGATAGACCTATACTACCTATAATCCGGTCGTCCTCTTTGTGGCACACCACGAAGGAATATTTCCGATCCTCCGCCATGTCAGCCTTACTTTTAATAATCGTTTGAAGCTGGTGTTCCTCCGTATAGTGGTCTTCTTGGTGTTCTGGTGAAAACTTATCAAAGAACTCCCGATTGCGTCTGTACATTGCTGTTAATTCTGCGACGTCCACCTCTTCTGGGAATCGGACGTACACTTGCTGCTCCGACATCTGCACCATCCTTCCATACGATGATAATGAAGAATTATATCACAGGATAAAGATGAGGAAATTGATTTGATAAGTGTGTACACAAGAAACATCTCTTTGAATTTTAATTAAAAATATATAGCGAAATAATCATATTGGATATAGTATTTTCTAAAAAAGGGAGGCTAGAAAGTGTGAATAATGCTTATCAAGTGCTTGAGGAGCGTATATCGGAATGGGGCACTTCTAATGATGAGACCAGTTTTGCATTTCAAACGGTAAAAGGAGAGCCGGAAAAACTCGTTCTCTTTGACCCAGGAGCCGAGGTTGATTTTGTATTTCGTCATACGTCCGATCTGGATCATATCATCAATAATGGGCGTATTCCTGAAGGATTTCAGCGGGGGGTAAGGATGCTGCTCGATAAGACGGGAAATGGACACCTAATCATCCCCCAAACCACAACGATCCCACGTACGCCTCCGATATCTGAAAGGGCTTTTCTACAGGTTGTTAATATGTATTGCTTCGCCTCTCTATATGTGGCTAAACAAATTTTGCGCCATGATATGTGGGTAGCCAAGCAACGAGATACAGACTGTAAACAATTATTGCTGCAAATGATAGAATGGCATGCCAAAGCCCTACATGGAGCCGATGATACTTGGCATGCAGGGAAGTTTCTGAATGAATGGGCTGAGCAGGAGATCGTTGCTGATTTGAAAAAATCTTTTGGGGAATACGATCCCCATCATAGTTGGGCAGCACTGATTGTATCCTTTGAGCTGTTCAATCGGTTATCCTTGGAGGTAGCGGCTAAGTATAAATATACGTTTCCGGGAGATTTGTTTTCCCATATTCAAACCTGGTTGGAGGAGCAATATGATAAGCATAGATAAAAAGTCGGGCATTCTAATTGTCGTGCTGCATGAGATTTATGGGATTAACCAGCATATACAAAATTTTTGTAGCTTATTATCGGATGAGGGTTATGACGTCATTTGTCCCAATTTAATAGGCAAAGAAGCGCCTTTTGACTATTCGCAAGAGGAGGCTGCCTATGCCCATTTTATGGGGAATGTAGGATTTGAACGCGCCACCTATCATATCGAAGGCTTATTATTAAGTATTCGAGCTCGCTATAAAAAGGTATTGATCGTCGGATTTAGCATCGGGGCAACGATCGCCTGGCTGTGCAGCCAAGAAAAATATGTTGATGGAATCGTAGGATACTATGGCTCTCGTATTCGAAACTATTTAGAAATAACTCCACATTGCCCAACACTGCTTTTTTTTCCACAGGAAGAACGATCATTTAATGTGGATGAGCTCATTTCAACTTTAGACAATCGTAATATCCGGGTACATAAATTCAACGGACAGCACGGATTCGGCGATCCGTACTCTCCCCGATATCACGAATATTCAGCCAAGCAATCATTTAGCGAAATGATAGAGTTCTTCAGGGAGGTTGGTCAGTAAGTAACATTTAATACGGAATAAGAAAAGGACTAGATCTGTAGTTATCTAGCCGATCTCTATCTCAAAAACCTCCTTAAAACCTCTTTTACCCTCGGCTGTAATGCGTATCGCGCGGGTTGTGGGCAGATGCTCGATCCAATGTAATTCGAATAATCTATCCAAGAGAGCCTTTCCTAAGGCACCGGCAAGATGATGGCGTCGTTCACTCCAATCCAGGCATTTATGTGAGAAGGAGCGACGCTTTTGTCTTGTGTTCTTGAGGTTGATCTGAAAGTCAGCGAAGAAACTCTCTCCTTGTTGAGTGATATGAAGTCCGTCCTGATCCTCGGAAAGAATCCCCTTTTGCATGAAAAAACTCATGATCTGTACGCCTAAATGACCTGCAATATGATCGTAGCAAGTTCTTGCCAACCGTATGGCCTCGTTTTCAGAGGCTTGTTTGAATGATTGGATTGGAACACGTGGGGCTATGGATAAAAGTGACTCCATCACCTGGGCAACTTCGGGATCTTGAATACCATAGTAACGGTGACGCCCTTGTTTTTCTACGGTAACGACTTGTGACTCGGTCATTTTAGCCAGGTGGAAGCTGGCGGTTTGCGGTTTGATGCCTGCCATATGGGCCAATTCACTTGCCGTGTGGAATCTGCCGTCTAATAGGGCGGTGAGAATGGCTGCACGGGAAGGCTCGCTGACGAGAGAAGCGATCATGGCTACATTTGATTTGGTGCTCATGGCACGATTATCCCCCTTTGTAATCCATACTTCGATGAAGGTTGAAATGTTTACATTTTACAATAAGGAGGCAGATCTGAACAGAAGGAGAAGAGGACATGGACTCAATGAATCAAATAAATCAATTGAATGTCAGCCCAAGCATACAAACGATAGCCCCTAGCATTTTATATTATGGAACGCCTGTGATTTTACTCAACACGCTGAATGAGGATGGAACGACCAATATTAGCCCTATTTCTTCCTCGTGGGCATTAGGAGATTGTGTGGTACTAGGCATTGGAACAGGCGGCAAAGCATTAGAAAATATGGAGCGGCATCCCGAATGTGTAATCAATGTTCCTGGACCTTCCATGTGGGAAAATGTAGAACGGTTGGCTCCTTTTACAGGTAAGAATCCCGTTCCAGTGGAAAAAGAGAAAAATGGATTTACATATCACAAAGATAAGTATGAGATCAGCGGACTGACTGCGATGGACTCGAATAGAGTCCGGCCCACCCGAATCAGGGAATGCCCTATTCAAATCGAAGCCAGGGTGAAAGAAATCCGGATTCCTGGCCATTCCCCTTATTTTGCGATCGTTGAAACCCAAGCTGTACAAGTGCATGCTCATCAGGATATCATCCGCGGTGAGAATCATATTGATCCGGCAAAGTGGAGTCCGCTCATCTATAATTTCCGCCATTATTTTGGTCTGGGTGAGCATTTGGGCAAAACCTTCCGGTCCGAAACTTGAACATTCAGTAAAATAATAATATCCTACCTGAATAATGAGAATTATCTTCCCAAATCGTCCTTTTTGTGCGAGAATAGTTGAAAAATCATCCAAGATTACGCATACATGAAGAGACGATTCATACAGCACGTATAACAAGGGAGGCAATAATCATGTCAGAAGAACGCAAGCTGTCATTCGAAACCCTCGCTGTCCATGCCGGACAAGAGATTGATGCTCATACCTTTGCCCGCGCCGTTCCGTTGTACCAGACCACTTCATATGGATTTCGGGATGCCGAGCATGCGGCTGATTTGTTCTCGCTGAAAGAATTCGGCAACATTTATACGCGTCTGATGAATCCGACCACGGATGTACTCGAGCAACGGATCGCCGCACTGGAAGGCGGGGCTGGCGCGTTGGCCACAGCTTCAGGAATGGCGGCGATCTCCTTTTCTATTCTGAACATTGCGGGAGCTGGAGATGAAATTGTATCCGCCTCCAGCCTGTATGGCGGTACATATAATCTGTTTTCTACCACACTGCCCAAATTGGGGATTAAGGTGCATTTTGTCGATTCGGATGAGCCGGAGAATTTCCGCCATGCCATTACGGATAAAACAAAGGCCATATTTGCCGAAACGATTGGCAATCCACAGGGCAATGTGCTGGATCTGGAAGCTGTAGCGGCGATTGCACACGAATATGGTATTCCGCTGATTGTGGATAACACGTTCCCGAGCCCTTATTTATTGCGTCCTATCGAATATGGAGCGGACATTGTTGTGCATTCGGCAACGAAGTTCATTGGCGGACACGGTACGTCTATTGGCGGGGTAATCGTGGACAGCGGCAAGTTTGACTGGAAAGCCAGTGGCCGTTTCCCGGGACTGACTGAGCCTGACCCAAGCTACCATGGGGTTGTATACACCGAGGCGGTGGGGCCTATCGCGTATATTATCAAGGCACGGGTGCAATTACTGCGTGACTTGGGAGCAGCCATTTCTCCGTTTAATTCATGGCTGCTGCTTCAAGGGTTGGAGACATTGCATCTGCGGCTGGAAAGACATAGTCAGAATGCCCTGAAGGTAGCGCAATATCTCGAAAGCCACAAGGATGTGGAGTGGGTCAGCTATTCCGGATTGCCGAGCCATCCATCCTACGAGTTAGCCCAAAAATATTTGCCAAGGGGACAAGGAGCGATCCTGACTTTTGGTATTAAAGGCGGGAGTCAGGCGGGGAGCAAGCTAATTGAAAATGTGAAGCTTTTTTCTCATCTGGCGAATGTAGGCGATTCCAAGTCTTTGATTATTCATCCGGCAAGCACAACCCACCAGCAGTTGAATGCAGAGGAACAGGTGGCTGCCGGGGTCAAACCGGAACTGTTGCGTCTATCTGTCGGGACCGAAGCAATAGAAGATATTTTGTATGATCTGGAGCAAGCAATCGCGGCCAGTCAACAGTAACAAGCAAATATTGGCGGTTTATTGAGCCCAGTGAGATAGGAATTTTTGTAGCAGTCACAAAGTGATTTCTGATTCAAAGCGGGTTTCGTATAGGGTTTGAGCAGGCGGGGGTGACCTCCGTCTTTTTTGTTTGTTGACAACATACCCCCATAGGTATATATTATACCCCATAGGGTATATGAGGAGGGGAAGTAATTGGGTAGGAAAATAATTATTATTGGCGGGGTAGCAGGTGGAGCTTCTGCCGCAGCGAGATTGCGTAGATGGAATGAGGAAGACGAGATTATTCTGTTTGAACGCGGTGAGCATGTTTCTTTTGCAAATTGCGGTCTTCCCTACTATATTGGGGGAACAATCCAGGCGCGGGAGAAGCTGTTTCTTCAGACGCCTCAAGGCATTAGAGACCGTTTTAATATAGATGTACGGGTGCAAAAAGAAGTAATACAAATAGATCGCAAGCATAAGCTTGTCCGTTACCGCGATATGATCACAGGAGAGACGGATGAGCAGTCATACGATATTGTGGTATTATCGCCGGGAGCTAAACCGATGATACCGGACATTCCCGGATTACATGAGGCTATAAATGTATTTACGTTAAGAAACATTCATGACACCGACCTGATTAAGGCATATGTAGATGAAAGGCAACCCAAGCATGCCACGGTAATCGGGGCCGGGTTTGTTGGACTGGAGATGGCTGAAAATTTGCGGGAGCGTGGGCTTGCAGTAACCGTCATTGATATGGGACAACAAGTGTTAAATCCGCTTGACCCTGAGATGGCCAAACTGGTGGAGCAGCATATGAAGCTAAACGGGGTGGAGATGCGTTTAGAGGAAGGAGTCGCGGCTTTTGAAGAGCAGGGGACACAGCTTCGTTTGAACTCGGGGGAGATGCTTCAGACGGACATAGTGATCCTGGCGATTGGTGTTGTGCCTGAAAATGAGCTGGCCAAGCAATGCGGATTGGAACTAGGGTTTCGCGGCGCTATTCAGGTGAATGCTCAGCTGCAAACCAGTGATCCGTCCATTTATGCGGTAGGGGATGCCATTCAGGTCAAAGATCGCAATCATGGGTTTGCAACGATGGTATCGCTGGCCTGGGGAGCCAACCGTCAGGGACGTTTGGCAGCGGATCATATTAATGGTCAGGCGATCTCCTATGATGGTGCGCTCGGAACATCCGTAATTAAGACCTTTGCATTGACCGCAGCTTCTACAGGCAACAATGAAAAAACATTGCAGCGGCTGGCTGTGCCATATCAGGCTATTCATATTCATCCCGGTTCACATGCCGGTTATTATCCTGGCGCGTCACCCATTTCGATGAAGCTGCTCTTTCATCCGAAGACCGGAATGATCTACGGGGCACAAGCTGTTGGGGCTGATGGCGCGGATAAAAGGATTGATGTTATTGCGACGGCGATTCGCGGTCAATTAAATGTCCGTGAATTGGCAGATATCGAACTTGCTTATGCACCTCCTTATTCTTCAGCTAAAGATCCTGTGAATATGGCGGGTTACGTAGCTTCGAATATTATGGATGGACTGGTCCAGACGATACAATGGCATGAAGTTGACGATTTTCACCGCAATGGTGGTCTTGTTATTGATGTCCGGGATGCGGTGGAGCTACAGGGAGGAGCCATTCCAGGTTCCATTCATATTCCTCTGGCCGAGATTAGAGAGCGAATGTCGGAAATTCCTCGTGATCTGGAGATCGCGGTATCCTGCCAAGTCGGGCTGCGCGGCTATCTAGCGGCCAGAATTCTGGCCCAATCAGGCTATCGGGTAAGGAACGTTGATGGTGGCTACAAAACATATTCGGCTATGGCTCAACGTGATCATCTTTTAAAATAGTTCATGACCCATCCAATCTGATTAAGATGATCCGTTACTTCGCCATGCAGCGCGCCAAAGAAGGTATCTTGTAATTCTACGGTAATGGTACCTTTCTCTGATAGTGCATGGTAAGCCTGTTTAAGCTCGTTCTCACTTTCACAGTCAAGAATGATTTGGACATGCTGCGCTTTCAGTGGTTTACCGTAGGAATCAGAAAAATGGATATGACTGCTGCCCAGGTGTAGTTCGGCATGTAGAAGCCTGCCTTCCTGCTTGTTCAGTACTTTGATTTTTCCGCCTAAAACAGATTGGTAATAGTCGACTGACTGCTGCACATCATTTACAATCACATAAGGACTTGCACTTCTCATAAGATCAATTCCTTTCATTTCTTCTATGTGGGGCCAGCTGCTACGATACATTATTTACATTGTCCGCAGGGTTTAGCCCTTTTCTGTTCAAATTATGGCTTGGTTCACTGTGTGACGTCTGTTACAATGGAAGAGGTATATACGATGGATAGAAAAGAGGTCGAACTGGTGGGCACTTCTGCGATTTGGGAAACAGTTATCTATTGGGTAATCTTGGTGATTTCCGCTCTGTGCGTGATTGCAGTATCTGGTAGTCGGAAGACCGCAAGCACGATTATTTTGGCGCCCGTTGTGTTGTTCTGTACCATATTTATGATGCAGGGCTCGGTGCTTACTGCCATGAAGCACCCGACCATGGGGGCTAATGTCGGTCTGGGGATGGCATTTCTGACCACATGGGTAGTCAGCGGAATCTTGTTTGCTGTAGCGCTTGTGATTGCTTTTATTAAATATAACAAAAGGAACAAGGCGTAGTTCAGCCTTAACCTCGAATGAAAAAAGGGTTTTCGGTAATATACCGAAAGCCCTTTTTTCATTCTCATTTAGCCATACAGGATGTATTCGTTCATCTGCGTCTTCTCATCAGCAAAACAACGATCAGTACAATGATGATCACGATCAAGAGAAACTTCATAGTCGATTACCTCCTTAGCCAGTCTCCTATTTGGTATTAACCATTTTGGGTAGATGTGCACCGATGCACCCAAGTAAGTATCTATTGTCAAATGTTTGGCGAAAATGTGATGGTGGGATCAAAAAGAGGTTTACAGGCTTAGCTGGAAAGTGTATACATAAAGTAAGGAGGCGATTGCCATGAGTGATCGTGCATTTCATTTGTTTTATATTATTTTCTTGACGGTTCTGGCACTTGGAAGCGTTGCAGGAATCTCTTGGTGGCTACGCTCTGTCGGTCGTCAGGAAAAGGAAAAAAACTAAATTCAGCATGGGCATACAAGCCCACTTGCATCTTCCAGTAGGAGGGTGCATTTTTATGTGTTATAATGAGAACATATGTTCTTTGTAGGAGGAATAATGATGCTGCCAGATTTGGAACGGAAGCTACTGCGTATTTTGTATAATTATTTTGCCCAACATCGCCACATGCCCACAATGGCTGAATTGTCTGCAAAAACGGGCAGGCGGGATTCTGAAATTACAGCCGCATTGCGACATATGGAACAAGAGCGCTATATCACTTGGGAAAATAGCACAGGGACCCAGCACATTGTTTTACTAGAAGGTTGGGAGCGTCCTTCAACTTACAGGCATGCCCAAGTGGAAGCCGCACGTTTTACTTCCCCAACGTCACAGTCCGGGAGTACGGAATATTGGACGAATTATTAATAGCGATATAAAGCTGGAAAATTAATGAGTTTTTAAGGTGCATATCATTTAGTTTTAAGAAAGCAAGACTATAATGACCTTATTAACCCCTTTTTGATCAAGCTATAGACCCTGTCGATGTATCGGCAGGGTCACTTTTTTTGTTCATAGATATCATTTTCGTATATGAAAAATCCCCCGGGGATCATCCGGAGGACGGGTGCAGCTTGCGTATACTGCAAAGCCTGCTCAAACTTTATCGTTTGACGGCATAATATATATTTAACCCCTGCTACCTTGTATTATATGGTCAGCATGTTCATAAGGGGCAGTCTGATTCCTCTGTTCATTTTCCAAACGACAAAAGCCCTACCTCTCTTTCGTCCTTGCGGCTCCGATGACCGCGCCAGTGTGAATGTGAAAATCTTCGGCAAAAGCTCAAAATTCTACATTAGGGTTATACATAAAATTTGGAGAAGCTCCATGCGGTGATTAGGAGTATAGCTTCTTGCGTGGAATCCTATGGGGTTAATACATACCAGTACAGTATAACAAGAATGATTCTAAAACACAAGACATTTTTGGATTTTTTGATTGTAGACTGGAAAATACACTTTTCTGCAATGGATTAAGCTTATTTGTATTTGCAGAGAATGGAGGCTGTGACAAATTACCCTGACAAAGCACGCAAATTCTGAAATAGTGTAGTTACACGAAAAGATGGAAGGAAACAAGAACTATGGCTGCATCAAGGAAGGACAAAAAAACATCACAGAAGAACTCGCCCTCAGTCTGCACCTGTATTAATTTGCGTCGTTCCTCGATGGCTGTATCAGGGCTGTATGACCGATATCTGGCTCCAAGTGGACTCAATATTTGTCAGTTTTCGCTGCTCAAGCACTTAACGGTGCTGGGACCGGTTAGCGTAAGCGAATTAGCGTTGGAGATGCGACTCGACCGAACCACGCTTGTGCGCAATTTGAAGGCACTGGAGCAACGCGGGTATGTGGAGGATACATCCGCTGAGGGAAGCCGAAACCGCTGCCTTACTCTGACGGGGAGTGGAAAAGCGGTATATAACGATGCAGCAGCGCTCTGGGAGGAGGCGCAGCTTTTTTTGCAGGAGTCGCTCGGAAGCGCTGATTTGCAGATCTTGACCGCACTGTTATCCAAAATTGAAAAGTTGAGTCTGTGATTAGCCTTCACTTCATAAGGGAGGTCATGCTGGTCTTTTCGTGTATATACACGAAAAAAGATGCAGAAGTGTAAAGCAGTCGAAAGATTCACAATAACTAAGAAGAGGGATGTGGATAGGATGGTATTGCCCGTACCGGACATGAAAGAACTTATCGCAGCCGAGATGAAAGCCTATGTGAGCGAAGACAAGGGTAATTTCTGCGAAGAATTGCAAAGTCATTACTACGAGGAACCGATTATTCAATTTGCTGCGGCCAATGATCCTTTGTTTGAGGATTATAAAACAGTGGTGGGTCCCGAACATGCTACGCCACAGGAAGCCTTCGAACGAACCTTCGGCACAGGAAGTTTTGAAGGAGGTAGCGTTGTCAGTGTTGTGCTGCCGATCAGTGAGACGATCCGTAAGGCCAATCGTGCGCAGAAGACAAGAGCCTCCAGAGAGTGGGCGCTGCTGCGGACCTTTGGCGATGAAGAGTTTGTGCGTTCGGCAAGGCAGCATTTGGCGGGATATCTGACCGGGCTTGGTTACCGGGCGGTGTCACCGCTGGATACGGATTGGTACAGCATCCACGGTGCCACAGAGGGTCCGGTTTCTAACTGGTCGGAACGGCATATCGCGTATGCAGCTGGTCTGGGCACCTTCAGTATCAATGATGGCTTCATCACCGAGAAGGGAATTGCTATACGCCTGCTGTCTGTAGTAACGGATCTGCAGGTGCCGCCTGATGTCAGGTTGTCCTCGAACCTGAGCCATACTGCAAACTGTCTGCTGTGCAGCAAAGGCATTTGCGGTGTGTGCATTACTCGCTGCCCGGTGCAGGCCATCAGCAAGGAAGGCGGTCATGACAAAATCGCCTGCATGAAATTTGTGTACGGCGAGGAATCACGAAAGTGGGCAGTGTTAAACGGCGGTGAGGCTAAATCAGGTGCCGGCTGTGGACTTTGCCAGACCAAGGTGCCCTGCGAAAGCCGCAATCCAATGCGGAACGCTCGCTAGTGTTATTTTCCTAGGATTTGCTCAAGCAAGAAGGTTAACTTTTGACGTCCGGACTCCGATATTGAATACAAAGATATCTTATGAGCGTACGGATGAAAGAAGGGGTAGCATTTTGCCGATCTATAAGCGCTTTATTCAGCATGTTATCCTGAACTATATTATAGGTTCATTTATTGCTGTACTACTGGTATGTATGATTTTTGTATTTTCCACGTTAAATGTAGCCCGCTATGAGCTTTTGGGCCTTGTCAAAATTGTTGCTTTTTCCAGCGTCATTATGATTGCTTGTGAAATTATAGTGTTTCGAATGCATTTGAGACCTGTTCAGCGTTTTTTTCAAGGCAACCAGGAGACGCTCAAGGATGTAGAAGCGGTGTATATCCGGGTTCACCATCTGCCTAATTTGTCAGTTTTGCGTATTGTTGGGCCGCATTTGTTAGGCTTCTCTATCCCGGCAGCTGTCATTGCATTATGGATGATACATACTGGACAGCTTGCCTTTCCCTTCTATTATGTAGGAATTGCCTGTATCGGAGCTTGTCTGGTCGCTTCCATGCATGCACTGGTTGAATTTTTCCTGACCATGAGAGCAATCAAACCACTGCTGGAGGAAATCCGTGATCGAACCTACCAGCAATATGGATTGAGCTTGTCCCTGCGAGGACGAGTTCTGCTATCCCTGCGGCATAAATTTCAGTTAAGTGCAACGTTAATTGGTGCATTTCCTCTATTTCTGTTTTGTTTAGCTACACAGATCCGGCTGGAACACTTGAATGTTGCGGATTCCGGTTCCTATTGGGCATGGGCGGGGATGATTTTAATATTCGGTGTAGCTTTTGCTTATCTGGGCGGCAGGTTGCTGACCCGTGAGATCGAACAGCCCATCCATCACTTGTTGGAAAAAATGAATGAAGTGAAAGAA
>NZ_JCAJRU010000159.1:0-12077 GCF_059447605.1 Paenibacillus sp. N119s
GTTTGGCTCCTGACCAATATACCGTTTTTGAATATTTAGCAATGGAGCTATATACTGGATGAAAATTTTCAGATCAAGTGATATATGCGTGCTTGCCGCCTCTTCATCATTTTTAAAGAAGTAAGAAGGAAACGTTGCGCCCGAGATGATATAGTCTTTGCCTTTGTGCAGGACCACATTGTCCAAATGCCTCACGCCTTCTTCAACTAGTCTGTATCTAACAGCTGATGGAAAAATGGATCGATCCTCCCAGACTACAAACAGATGTACCTTTTTCCAAACCGCTGCTGCATACTCGATTAAGTGCAAATGTCCCAATGTGAATGGATTACAGTTCATGACAATCGTAGCCGAAGGCACGAGATCGCCCGATTCCTGCAAAAGCTCTTGCTGATACTGCCTGATACCATCCCAACGGTTTTCCAACAGGACAGCCTTGAAGGATTCCTCCACGATTGGATAAAAGCCAAGATCCTTGAAAATTTGTTTATTTAGTGGCTTTGTATAAATAAACAGGTGATCCCTTCCCCGCCTATATTCTTCATTTACTAAATGGCTAACAATTTGTGCAGATAGCCCCTGATTTTTATAAGCTTCATCCACAGCAATACACTTCAGTACACTGCCTGAAAAGGAACCCGTAGCGGCAATGTCGCCGCCATCTACAATTTCCATCGTATATTCAATTGGATGGTCTATTCTAAGACCTTGGCGCTTAAGGAAATCGCGAAGCTTTCTTTGAGCGTCTTCAGAGGCTGGATTTATAATCTCTTCACGCAAATGTTCCATCCACATAGCCATCATGATCACCGTTTTTTCTCGATGGTTTTATTTTCTTACGACACCGCTTTGTTCTGCGACGATTTTTACTGCTTTACTAACCGCAGCACTTACTCTTTTGTCAATCGCATCTGGAACGATATAGGTATCGTCAAGTTCCTCATCTGTTACCAGAGCTGCGATGCTGCTGGCCGCCGCTAATTTCATTTCCAGCGTGATGTCCATAGCTTTGGCATCAAACGCGCCTCTGAAAATACCGGGGAATGCCAGCAGGTTATTGATTTGGTTGTGAAAATCCGATCTGCCGGTCGCAACAATTCGTGCTCCGCCTTTGTATGCTTCCTCCGGCAAAATTTCTGGAATCGGATTGGCAAGGGCAAAAATGATGCTTTCATTGCTCATGGTTTGCACCATTTCTTTGGTCATCACATCTGCAACCGATAATCCAATAAAGATGTCCTTGTCCTTGATGACTTCTGCAAGGCTGCCGGTTTCTTTATCACGATTCGTCAGCTTGGCAATTTGCTGCTGAGGCTTATTGAGAGAGGTGTCTCCTTCGACCAGGGCACCATTTATATCGCAGAGAACCATATGCTTTGCTCCTGCAGCGAGCAATAGCTTGGCGGTGGCGATCCCCGAAGCTCCCGCTCCATTGATGAGAATTCGCACATCCTCCACTTTTTTGCCCACAAGTTTCAAGGCGTTCAATAACCCTGCAAGCACAGCAACTGCCGTTCCATGTTGATCATCATGATAAATCGGAATGTTCAGTTTTTCTTTTAATTTGTCTTCAATATAAAAGCATTCCGGGGCCTTGATGTCTTCAAGATGAATGCCTCCAAAACCTGGGGCAATTACTTCAACCGTGCGCACAAACTCGTCTGGATCAGTGGTGTCGATACAAATAGGGAACGCATTCACCCCACCAAATTCTTTGAGCAACAAGGCCTTACCCTCTATGACAGGCAGCCCTGCCTCGGGGCCAATATCCCCCAGGCCCAGCACTGCTGTCCCATTCGTCACAATCGCTACGCTGCTCCCTTTAATCGTGTATTCATAGGCTTTGCTCTTATCTTTGGCGATTTCCTTGCATGGTTCGGCAACACCAGGTGTATAGGCTATCGCTAAGTCCTGTTTACTTACAACCGGTACTGTTCCTGTAATCTCCAGTTTACCGTTTCTAAGGCGGTGTGCCTGTAAGGCGGCTTCTTTTATACTCATAAGTTTGTTCGTACTGAGCAGTTGCTCAATACTTCCTCCCCTTGGTTTATAATTTTAGCGTCCTTGTTTCACTTGACGAATGACATCAATTACAGAACCATCACGATATTTAACAACACCTACAATTTTATCTTCCCATAGTATCGGCTCCGGTTTGCCGACAATCCGTGTTGCCTTCTCTTGCATCTCTTCGATCGTGAAGACAGGAAGCTTGGCTGCTTTTAAGTTAGCCAGGAGATCTTGGCGGATAGGGTTCACAGCGATGCCCTGATCCGTAACAAGTACGTCAACCGTATGGCCTGGTGTAATAATGGTATTGACACGATCAAGAATAGCAGGCATTCTTCCGCGAATCAGCGGAGCGACGATGATCGATACTGCAGCACCTGCGGCAGTGTCGCAGTGTCCGCCGGAAGCTCCCCGGATGACCCCATCAGATCCAGTAATTACGTTCACATTAAAATTCAAATCAATCTCCAGCGCACTCAGCACAACAACATCCAGTTGGTGAGCAGCACAGCCTATATTTTCAGGGCTTGCATAATATTCCGCACAAATTTGTTGATGGAATTTATTCTTTCTCAGCGATTCTACAGCACGCAAGTCAAAGCTCTGCACGTCCAAAAGCTTTTCAATCAATCCTTCTTCATGCAGGTCAACGATCTGTTGGGTAATACCCCCCAGGGCAAAGCCTGCTTTGATATTGGCGGCAAGCATTTTTTCCCGCAGAAATCTGGTTGTTGCAAGCGAAGCCCCCCCGGACCCGGTTTGCAATGAGAATCCATCCGTGAAATATCCGGATGCTTCAATCACATCTGCCGCGTTTTTAGCAATTAACAGTTCCTTCGGATTCTTGGTGTAACGGGTAGCCCCTGAGACAATCCCCTTCTGATCACCGATGCGATCCACGACGACCACATAATCCACCAGAGTTTCAGGAATGGCGAATGGAGTGTTCGGATAAGGGACCAAATGGTCAGTAATCATCACAACATTGCGCGCATACTGTGCATCTACCATGGCATATCCCAAGGAGCCGCATGCCGATGGAGCTTCGTTTATGCTGCAAGTTCCGTTTGCATTGCCGTATGCATCGCAAGAAGGAGCGCCCAAAAAGGCGACGTCAATCGGGCATTCTCCTGATGCAATCGCTCTTGCGCGGCCACCGTGAGAGTTAATCGTCACCGGAATATCAAACCATCCGTAGGAGTATGCCTGAGCCAGCTCGCCTCTGAGGCCACTGGTCTCGATTCTGCGGATGACACCGTTTCGCACGTGCTCTATCAATGGGGCATGGATATCTGTCAAGGAGCTAGCTGCCAGGACAAGATCACGAATCCCTATTTTGGCGATTTTATCCATGACCCTATTCACGATAAAATCCCCATTGCGAAAATGGTGGTGGAAGGAGATCGTCATCCCACTGCGCAAGCCAGTAGCTTCAATGGCCTTCTCTATCGAATCAATGATTTTATTTTGGGCAGGATTTTGCTGGCGGTCTTTTAACCGCTCTGTATTTTTAAATTGCCCATAAGTCGATTTGCGATCAAAGGGAGTTACCGCATCAAGTCCTTCAATAGCTAAAGGAATTTCTCTCCCAGCACCGTTTAGCATAATATTCACCTTACTCTACGTTTATTTTTGCCGCTTCCGCCAGATCAAGTACTCTGCGTGCACGTTCTACAATCGGACGGTCAATCATTTTACCGTCGAGACTGATCACACCTGAGCCATTTGCCTCCGCTTCGAGGCTGGCCTCAATGATCCGCTTTGATTTTTGGATCTCTGTTTTTGTCGGCGTATAGATGCGGTTTACAATCTCGATCTGACGTGGGTTAATAATAGATTTGCCGTCAAAGCCCAGCTGTTTGATCAACTTCACCTCGTTAGCAAAGCCCTCCTCATTATTTACATCTGAGTAGACTGTATCGACAGCAGCAATGCCAGCAGCTCTTGCCGCAAATAATATAAGGCTTCGTGCTGTCAATAGCTCAATGCCTTCTGGCGAGCGCGTTGTCTTCAAGTCTGTGACGAAATCCTCCGCTCCAATGGCGATGCCGATTAGTCGCTTGCTGGCAACCGCAATTTGCGCTGCATTCAATGCGCCCTTACCACTCTCAACCGCTGCAAAAAGCTTGATCGTCCCAAGCTCCATGCCGATCTTTTGTTCAATTTCGGTAATCAATTCATCCGCCTCCATCACATCATCGGCGGTCTCTGTTTTCGGTAATCGAATAGCAGTTGGCTTCGCTCGTACAATCGCTTCAAAATCGTCTCTGCCGTATGGCGTATTGAGCGGGTTGACCCTGACCAGCACCTCGATGCCTCCGAAATCAAAGGTTTTCAAAGCCTGGTAAACCAGCAAACGTGCTGCATCTTTTTCGTATAGGGAAACGGAATCCTCAAGGTCGATCATAATCGAATCTGCCCCATAGATAGGGGCGTCCCGGATCATCCCTGGGTTATTCCCGGGTACATACAACATGGTCCTTCTCAGTTTCTGCATCTATTCCGCCTCCCATGGTCGGCAGCCACCCTCGACCACTCTGTTTACGGCTGTCATGACTCTAGCTTTAATGGCACAATCCAGTGCCCCTTTATCATTCGCTTGGACATATGCGTGTTCAATGCCCATTTCTTGTAATGTTTCGAGAATCACTTTGCGAATCTGGTTCCCAAACTGGTTCTCTACCGTACTTTTCAACTCGATTTCAATCCCCTTCGTGCCGTTCGGCTCGATGGAAATCATAATATCGCTTGATTCCAGTGTGCCGGCCATGCCTACTTGCTGAATAATCAATGTCTACACCTCTTTTTCCAATTGGATGGTAGATACTCTCCATCTTCAGGATTGCAGAACCTTATAAATCATTTGTGCCATATCTGAACCTGCTGCAGGCTTACACATATATTCATCAATGATCAATCTCTCCTTGTATGCCACCACATAATCCTCGACGTAACCGGTAATCAGGATAATCTTCATACTTGGATTGATTACCTTGATACGTTCAGCCAATTCCGTACCCGTCAGATAAGGCATAGCCTGATCCGTAATGACCAGATCGTAGTGGTTTGGAGACTTTTCAAACCGCTGTAATGCTGCCATGCTGTCTGCTTCTGTCTCAACCTGGAAACCATACAATTCCAGCCCTTTTCTCATCGCTTTTAACACACGCTGTTTATCATCGACCAGAAGGATGCGCTTTTGTTCAGTAAACACAGGGCTCTTATCGATCTCTGTATCTTTGGCTACAAACTCCGTTTTCGGCAGATATACCGTAAAGATACTACCCTTGCCCAGCTCTGAAGCCACGGCAATAAATCCTTGATGTTTTTCGAGAATGCTTTGAACGATATACAATCCAAGCCCCGTACCCTCTCCTGCCGGTTTGGTTGTGAAAAAAGGATCAAAGATTTTCTGCAAGGTTTCGTCACTCATCCCTTTGCCCGTATCGGAAACAGATAAAGTAACGTAATCGCTGACTTCCAGAACGCTCTCCCGGATTTTTTTCACTTCTTTCAGGGGCATGGTATCCAATATAATTTTTAGTTCGCCCCCGGTTGTTTTCATAGCTTGATAGGCATTGTTGCACAGGTTCATAATGATTTGATGAATCTGTACTTTATTTGCAAAGATAACGGCTGACTCTACCTGTTTTTTGAACACAGCTTTCACGCTGGGCGAGAGAAAGGATTTTATGAGTCCCAGTGCTTCTTCGACCTGCTCTTCTACTTTGACCGGAGCGTTTTTCTTGACCTTCCCACTCTCCAGCCTGCTCAATAGCAGAATTTCCTCGATAATTAATCTTGCTTTCTCGGAAGCATCATAGATCTCACTGACGTAATCATAAATTTCTTCAGTCGGTTCTATACTGCTGAGCATAATTTCTGCATAACCTTTGATAGGAGTCAAAAAATTATTGAAATCATGAGCAATTTCCCCTGATAGCGTGCCGATTAACTGTAGCTTTTGCGAGTGCTGCAATTGAAGGTCCTTTTTCCGGAGCAGCTCGTTTTTGTTATTCAGTTCCCGCAAATATCTTGTCTCATATTCCAAAGCCTCTTTATTTTTCTTCGTCTTCATGATGATATAAACGGCACAAGCCAACGTCAGGACGATCATAGAAAAGATTTCAATGGTTTTAGTTCGATTTCGTGCAATCGGTTCTCTCACATCTTCGTAGTTCATGGCCGCGGCTACCACCCAAAACGAGTCACCCAGATGAACACGAGAAAAGGCCTCAATCTTTTTCGTCTTGGTATAGCATTCGTCCCCCCACCAATACGAATGGTAGAAAGCTGAGCCTTGTTCCTGGGTAAGCTGCATGTTGAACAGTTTTTCCAGATCGCCGTAATCAAGCCCCGGGTGTTTGTCCTTCATCGCTGATAGCGATAGCCCGATATTTTCTTCGCTTGGGTGCATGAGATAGTGGCCTTGCTGATCCTTGACATGAATATAACCCTTGCTCCCAACACGAATCGGCTTCAACAGCTTCTCATACACCGCGTTTAGATTTACCACACTGATCAGCGCACCTTGAAATTTTCCATCAAGATAAACAGGCTGAAACAGATGCACAATATAATTGCCTTGCCTCTCCAGCTTAGCCCTTGCGATGAACGGTTTTTTTTCTCGCAGCATCCTTTGAATACCATCCTTGATAAATTCATAGGCTTTAATCGCATCTGTACGATTGCGCTTCGGAAAAGTGTGTACTACTCTTCCTTCCAGGTTCACCTGGCTAATCTGATAAATGCTATCTTTTTTGGCGGTATAATAAGCAGATAGGTTTTCGTCAATCACAGTTTCATTTTTATTGGATATGGCGAGCGACATCTGCTGGTTTCCTGCTAATATTTGCAGGGAGTGCATTTGTTCGTCGAAAAAGGACTCAATAGACATGCTGTTTAACTTGGCAATCGTCAGCAATTGCTGCTGCTGTTGTTCAATTACGGTACGTTCTCCGTCCATATACGAGCCATAGGCCATCCATAGAAGAACTAGAAAAGAAATCGGAAGCACTAGCATAGTGAGAAATGAAAAATGGCTTCGATAATGAAATAGTATCTCTCGTGAACATCTCATCCTGTTTTACCTTCTCCATCGAGCTAGTAGCCCGTCAGTCCCTAACCCTAGTGCTAGGGCCAGTTCGCTTCCGAGTATATCAGTTATTCACGTTCGCCTACTAAATGGTGTCTCAAGACAACTTCATTGTAATAACAAGATCTTAAAGTACCCTGTAAAATTATTAATTTTTTTTAAGATTTCACCACTTTAGTGTGTAAGGTATCGCAGCAGGAAAATAGCAAGTGTTACCGTTGCTGCTCCCCCGAGACGGGTGGATACCTGGGCAAATGGCATGAGCACCATTCTATCGGCTGCAGAAAGAATCGCAACATCCCCTGTTCCACCTTGGCTGCATCGAGTAGAAGTTATAATCGCGGCTTCAACCGGGTACATTTTCATCCACTTGCCAGCAAAATATCCACCCACAACCACAGCTAGTACAGTTACTAAAATGGTGATGAAATAAGCAGGGCTAATTACTGAAATCAGTGCATCCCATGGTGTTTTGGCTACACCTACGGCAAGCAGAAGCGGGTACGTTACAGCGATAACAAAGAAACGTTGCATTTGTTGCGCTCCATCTTCAAGGAATTTTGGCAACCAGCCAAAATATTTTGCCAAAAATGCCGCAAAAAGCATTACAATCGGACCAGGTAGACCAACAAACTCAGCGGTTAAGGTACCTAACATGAAGAATCCGAAAGCTAAAATTGCTCCAGCGGCCATTTGGTAAAGATCAAGCGGCTTTTTATTTTTATCCTCTGCAAGTCCCAAAACATCGCTATCCCCTGTTTTGAGTAGCGTGCCGTTACCAGTAAGCTCCGGTCTTCTATCTCCCAGTTGTTTCAACAAGCCGGACAAAATAATAGCACACAAGCTACCCAGCATGACCGCAGGAATAACCATGGCAAATTGCTCACCTTGAGTCGAACCCAAAATTTGGCTATAGCCGATAGAGAGTGGAATTGCACCTTCACCAACGCCTCCAGCCATGATAGGAACAAGAATGTAAAACAAGGTATCATACGCTGAGATTCCTAAAGCCACACCTGTAAGCAATCCGACGCCTGTTCCGACAATAGATCCGACCGCCAAAGGGACTGCCAATCTAACGACCGCTTTGATCATGAGTTCCCGGTTCATGCCAAGGATACTGCCAGCGATAACAATTGCGATGTACACATACAGAAAATTGGTATTATCCATAAAAACAGTAACAGAATCAATGGCTGACTGCGGGAGAAGATGAGCATACACCATGTATGAAGGTACAAACGTTGCCATAATTGCAGCGCCGCCGATATCCTTTAGAATAGGGATGCGCTTTCCGATTTCCGCCAGAATAAAGCCATATAAGACCATGACAGATACAGCCCCAGGCATATCACTAGCGAGCTTTCCAGTGTTCATCAGCATGTAGACAACAGCCATAAACGGGATATAAAGGCCTACAGGAATGACTCCTCCAATCTTGTAATTCAACACCTTTTGCCATTTGGACTCTGTTCGCGGCTGTAGCTTAAGTTCTGCGGCTTCTTGTAGATTATTAGTGACCACTTCATCGCCTCCTAGATAATCAATCTGCTTTTATCCTCGAATCAATCGCTCGCCCGGGTTTTTACAAGATTTTCAGTAACGCTCTCGCTCATTGGATGATTCGAGATAACTAAATTGTAAAGAGCAAATCTTAAAGTATTCTGAGTAATCCTTAAATGTTTTTAAGAACCCTGTGACAAAAATATGTCAGCGCTTTCAAAACAAAAAGTCATGATTTGTGTGAGGGTGATGCCACGCCCCAAAGTTATGTATCCCCTTTTATACCTAAAATAGAGATGGTGTTAAAAAATCATCACCTATAAAAAAAGCCCCCCGAACCATCGGCGTGCCTTCGAGAGAGCGTATACAATTAGACAGAAATATAGAGTTAATTTATCTTTCAACGGAAAAACGATATCCGATTCCCCAAACGGTTTTGATATATTTCGGATTCGTGGGATTTTCCTCAATTTTGGTGCGCAGGTGCCTGATATAAACCATAATCGTATTATTATCGACAACCGTATCATTCCAGATGTTTTGATATAGCTGTTCTTTCGAGAAAACCTGATTGGGGTGTTCCATAAAAAATTTCATAAGTTGTAATTCTTTTGATGACAACGCGATTTCCTGATTATTTTTTTGAAACGTAAAGGTATGATGATTGAATAGAAATGGTCCCAACGCAATGCGCGAAGCTTGTTGTTTTGATTCCTGAAGCTGGCGATATCTTTTAATCTGGTTCTTTACCTGAGCACAAAGCACAGGAGGACTAAACGGCTTGGTAATATAGGCATCTGCCCCAAGTCCAAGTCCAATGATCTGATCTGTGTCTTCTTTTTTCCCGCTCAGAAAAATGATTGGCGTATGGATGCCCATATTACGTGATTGACCCAGCACATCATAGCCATCCATATCTTCCATCATAATGTCCAAGAGGACGAGATCGAATGGTTCCTCGCTAATCATCCGCATCGCTTCCGTGCCATTTTCAGCCTGAAGCACAACCATCCCATCGGCTTCAAGAACTGTTTTAATCAATTTTCTAACAGCCCTTTCGTCATCAACGACCAATACTCTCGGTTTGCTCATTCTTCTTGGCCCATTCCTTTCTAAAAAGTCCTCCTACGAAAACCCTTTATATCAACACAAAAAACATAGCTTTACTATTTATAACCAACATTTTTCAGATATTTGCTATATAAATGAGTTTTTTTCTCGCTTCTCAATGTCCACCTTTTAGTCTAGCATCATTTTAACTTATCCTATATGTTGTATGTCATACAAGTTAAAAAAACTAAATCCTTGTCAAATATCTTTTTAAATCCTTTTCATTAATATTTTGAAAAAAATAATTTTATCTCACTTGTTGTTGTGAGTGAACATCTCCCTCATGGTTCAGTGAAATTGACCTTCCCTGCCCTTTCATGAGGCAACAGCGATCGGAGGATCATATCACTCGCGCGTAGCAGCCTCTATAGCTCCCACTTTTTCTCCGATCTCCACAAACTGCTTTTGAGCTAGCTCGCGGTACACCTGATGGGTCTCTAATAACTCGGTATGGGTTCCTGCACCAGTGACATTGCCCTTGTCCAACACAATAATTTGATCAGAGTGGACCACCGTAGACAAACGGTGAGCAATGACAATTGTCGTGCGTCCTTCCATCAAGTTCGCCAGGGCCTTCTGCACCTCATGCTCGGATGAGCTATCCAGGCTAGAGGTAGCCTCATCCAGCATGAGGATGTCAGGGCTGCGGAGAAGCGCACGCGCAATGGCGATCCGTTGACGCTGGCCGCCGGACAGTTTCATTCCCCGCTCCCCTACCTCCGTATCGTAGCCTTGAGGCAGATCCATAATAAATGTATCCGCATACGCCATCATGGCGGCTCGTCTCACTTCGTCCAGGTCGGCTTCGCGCCCTAAGCCGTACGTAATATTATCTCTGACCGTTCCGGTCATCATTGAGCTCTCTTGCGATACATACCCAATTTTGGAGCGCCAGGAGGAAAGTGTATATGAGGATATCGGTTCGTCTCCATAACGAATTTCACCTGTATCTGGCACATAAAAGCGCTCCAACAATGAAAATAAGGTAGATTTCCCACTCCCACTCGGTCCCACGAATGCTGTCGTTTGATTAGCTGGGATGACCAGGTTTGCCTGATGAAGAACCTCTTCACCTTCAGTATAGGAAAAAGCAACATCATGAAACACAATATCTCTGCTCTCTTTTGCCGCTTCCTGCTTCAACTCTAGCGGTTCCTCTTCATGGTCTAAAATAGTCTGAATCCGTTCCGTGGCTCCAACCACCTTTTGCAGACGTGAATACAAGGTCGTGAATTGGGCCATCGGTGTAATCACCTGAAATAGGAGTAGAATAAAAGCCACCAAGTCTCCCGCGGTCAGTACACCCGATGCGACGCGAACACCGCCAACACCCAATATAATAACCAGCACTGCAGTCAGCAAAAAGGTAGAAATCGGACCTACCAGAGCCAAAATACGTGACTCTTGCAATCCGAAGCGGAACATACGGTAAATGCGATCTTCCCCAGCCTGTGCCTCTCTGCTTTCTGTTCCGTAGGCCTTAACCAGTCTGATTTCGCCGATCACCTGACTCAATACTGAGGTCAGATCTGCCATCTCATCCTGCTGTTTTTTGGAGATACGATACATTTTTCTGCCTACCGGAAATAAAATTAGTGCTGTTAGCGGAACAATGATCAGAATAATGAGCGTCATCACCCAATCCAGATAAAATAACAACGCAATCCCACCAATAATCGCGATCACATTAGAGATCAGATTGACAAGATATTCGGTAATTAAGTTCATAATCAGGCTTGTATCATTCGTGACGCGGCTCATCGTATCTCCTGATCGATTCCGGTCAAAGTATGGAATGGGTAGAGATAAAATTTTATGCCATAAGCGTTTGCGCATATTAGCCACTATTTTATGCCCAGCGTAGTTCAACATATAGATGGAAACTGCCGAAGCCACCGCTTGAAGAACAAAAGCACCGATTAGACCGATAATGACCATACGATTTAGAGAAGAAAAGGTCAAACCATCGATCAACCCTTTGGTCATCATCGGTACGATTAAACCAGCGATCGTCTGAATCAGGGTCAGAATCAGGGCGATGATCAAAATGGCCTTGGGCGGATGCGCACTCGCAATTAATTTGATAAACCGACCCATACCAGCTTTATCCGGTATTTTACCCGACTTTTCCTTCATTTGGTCCTTCTGCTCATCTTGCTGCATATGTTGTTCTTTTTCCATAAACCATCAACCTCGCTTCCTGTCTGACCATTCTTGTTCAAACAACAACACCCGCGCTCAAGCGCGGGTATGAACAGTACAATCTATCTTCGAGTTTACTACACCAGGGAATGAAGCACAAAGTTAGCCACAAACAGCACTGAAATGATATATAATGCGACTGGCACTTCCCTGCCCC